>MUGE01000127.1:0-4776 GCA_002900545.1 Thermoplasmata archaeon M11B2D
CCATCACCATAGTGACCATACCGCTGAGACAAAGCGCCTTAAAACACTGTTTTCTTCATCGAAAGTTGTCGCTTCCAAGGAAGACGGGGAAAAATTACCGATAAAACCCGATGTTGTTGTAAACGATGACCGTCAAGTACAGCTTGGAACAGTCCATCTTGATTTCCTTCTGACTCCCGGTCATACGAAAGGCGGTATCTGCATTCTAGTGGATAAAAAAGCGTTGTTGACGGGTGATACTCTCTTTATCGGTGATTGTGGGAGAACGGATTTGCCGGGGGGTAGTCTTGCTGAGATGTTTACGTCTCTGCATGAAAAAATCATGGGTCTACCTGATGAGCTTATCATCTATCCAGGACATGATTACGGTGAGAAACCCTTTGATACTCTAGGAAATCAAAAACGAACCAATAAAACGTTACGTGCAAGGAATCTTACGGAGTTCTCACTGATCCCCTGAGATATTATGCGTTACGATATCATGGGACATCACTTTGATATCACAACCTTCATGCACATCAGTACGGTCATGGATACAAATATGTAATACCTCCTGCATTCTAATGCCTCTTCGTATCGCAGGTGATTTGAAGCAATGAATTCAGATAAACACACAAACATTTCTCAGGTAAGCATACAAAGAAGCACCTACGACAATATCGATTTACAATCGCTTATACATCCTCTTGGTGGCATGAAACACTACATTTCGAAAGGGGATCATGTCCTTTTAAAAACCAATCTCCTCATCCCAAGTGACCCGAAAAAAGCAGTGGTGACCCATCCTGCAGTCATACAAGCGATTGCCCAGAGTGTTTTAGAGACGGGCGGCATTCCTTTCATCGGTGATTCCCCCTCTGGTCAATTTACGAAAAGACGACTTGAAAAAGCGTATCAGAAATCAGGATTGGTCCCCATAGCAAAGGAGCTTGGAATCACGCTAAACTACGACACAAGTATCACAAAAATCACCATCCCTCAGGGGAAGAAATTAAAAAAAACCGTGTTCTGTAATTATGCTTTGCGCGCTGATAGAATCATCGCAGTCCCAAAGATAAAGACCCATTCATACATGATTATGACCCTTGCGACCAAAATAATGTACGGTGCGATACCAGGTTTGACAAAGGCAAAGTATCATTCCCTTTTCATCAGAAGAACCGCGTTTGCAGATATGCTTCTTGATGTACTGTCTGTCAGAAAACCAGATCTCATCATCATGGATGGCGTGGTCGGTATGCAGGGAGACGGCCCCTCAAGTGGCTCGCCTGTCGACCTTGGTTTACTACTGGCCTCAGAAGATGCAGTCGCACTGGACCTTGCGATCCTTAACCTCCTTGGAATAGAACCGGTTCGCATACCCACACTTCGGCAAGCAAAAATCAGACGCCTCTGGCCATCCCAAATACAGTACCCACTGTTATCTCCCGAAAACGTCCGCTATAAGGATTTCCAGTTACCTTCAAGTGCTCTTCCTCTGATGTCTATAGCAAAGAATCGTCAATGGCCACTACCAACAGAGAAATGCACGGCCTGCGGTGACTGTGTAGAGATTTGTCCAAAGCAAGCCATCCAGATAAGACACAAACGTGCGGTCATCGATTACACAAAATGCATCGCTTGTTACTGTTGCCATGAGATCTGCCCCTACGAGGCAATAAAACTCGAAACAAGAAAACAACAGTGACTTCCTTATTTTATAAGAGTAGTATCAGATATTTTTTTGTTACACCTCATGGAGATTTCCCAGGGTCCTTAAAATCAATTCAGGCAGCGCAGGATGGATATGCATCCCATGGGAAATAAAAGCAATGTTTCCCCCTAGTGCCATCGCATTGATTACTTCCTGGATGAGGAGAGACGCATACGGACCGATAATATGAAACCCAAGGATCTTCCCGGTATGCTTCTCGATAATGGCTTTCGCAAACCCCTCCTGCTCCATCATCGCCTCGCCTTTCGCCACATCTGAATATCGTGCGATGCCAACAAGAATCTCAGAACGTTTTTTTGCTTCCTCCTCGGTTAACCCAACAGCCGCAATCTCTGGATAGGTAAAGACCGCGTATGGAATCATTTGGTAGTCCAGTTTTGTTTTCTTCTCATGGAACGCGTTGTTCCATGCAATCATCGCCTCCTCGTTTGCCACATGTTTAAACATTGCTTTTCCAATCGCATCCCCAAACGCCCAAATGTTCTTCTTACTGGTCTCTAGGTACTCATTGACCTTGATATATCCACGTGCATCGGTTTGAACTTTGGTATTTTCGACTTTTAGCAGGTCTGCGTTGGATTTCCTTCCTGCTGCGACGAAGATCTTCTCAGCAGAGATGGTGATCTCTTTACCCGAGGGGTTCTCATTGCCTCGTACAACACACTCATGTCCCTTCTGGTGTACCTCGAAGACCTCGGTGTTAAGAAAAATCTGCATGCGTTTGGCTAATTGTTTTTTCAAAACCTCTGATATCTCAGGCTCCGTGTTGGACAGTAACCTGGTACCCCGCTGAAATATGGTGACATTTGTCCCAACCGCGGAGAAGAAATGAGCAAACTCCATAGCGATATATCCCCCTCCGATGATTACCAGACTTTGTGGTTTTTCTTGTAAGGAAAACACATTCTCATTGGTCAGATATGGGACAGAATCGAGGCCTTTTACCGGAGGAATAAGTGGCCGTGCACCAGAACCAAGAAAAATTTTTTCACCTTTAATCTCCTCATCAGACACCTGCAGTGTGTACTCGTTTGTGAAATAACCGGTGTCATGATAGTAATCAAGGTTCTCTGACTGGGAAATCCCCTGTTCCATCGCTTGATGGCTCTCTTGGATCGGGCGTTTGATACGTTTCATAATCACTTGAAAATCAATCTCCTTTATTTCCGCGGTTATCCCCAGTTTTTTCGCCTCAAGAATCTCCATGATTCTGTCAGCTGGATGGATCACCATCTTGGAAGGGATGCACCCTACGTTAAGACATGTTCCGCCCAGCGATCCTTTATCCACCCAGGCAACCTTTTTACCATGGGATAGCGCTGCATCGACAATCTCCCCGCCAGATCCACTTCCCACGACAATGACATCGTATTTTTTCATCTAATCCTTCTCCTTTATTTCTGTATCATTTATCTTTTTTATCTCCACAGCGACTTCATTTCTTCGTAAAAAACCAGGGGTAAATGGGCTGTTGTAGCGCATCAAGACCGGATCTGCGTTCATCTTCATTGCTTGTTCTTGTAGCATAGTTGTAAGTCTCTGTAGATATCTTTCTACTACGGCATGTGTCGTACGGCCACCAAAACGGAGCACCGCCATTTCTTTTTCAGGTTGTATCTCGATTTTTACTGCAGGATTTGTCGGAACAGGGACCGTCTCCTTTGTATACGATGAAGGAATAGCAAAGGCCATGTAATTGTTTTTTGTAATCACTGGTGCAGTCATTGCAATTTTTTCAGAGGTGATGACTGGTGCGGTCATTGCGATTCTGCGCCGTGTTTTGTTTTCACCACTGATATATCGAAAAAGGTGACTAAAGCCAGAATCATCAGAATTGTCCTGGACAACCGCCAGGATCACCTCAGGATATCTACGTATTTCAAGTTGCCCTATTTTCTTTACGATGGTGTATGGTATTTCTTGTGTCATCACTTGTTTTGAATACCGTTATGATATATATGCCTGTGGTTACAATCCAATAAGACGTGGACTGATGGTTGCGTCAATTGAGACAGGGATCGCTTGATTCACCCCTGCAATCGAAAAATTCCCTTGGAGTCTAATAACAAACCAATCGGGGAACAGTTTCCCGGTCCCCGCGGTTACCAACTTTAGATACGGAAGAAGAATCTGTGTTTCAAGGTTATCCTGTTTTTCTGGTTCAAGTGTGGAGGGTTCCATGGGTTTTTGAGCGATTACTTTTTTATTTTCACCAGTCAATCCATAGACGCTACAGATGAGGTCATGGGCTTGTAAGGGGATTTTACTTGGATTATATAGCGCTAATCCTATGGTTGTCAGAAGCCCGCGGAAACGTACCTTCGCATCAAGAGAAAGAGTAATACTTAATGACTCGTTGTGGAAGAGCAATTCTTTGATATCAGGGATGAGGAGATGAGCGGTCGCTGACAGAGGAATGGATTTATCGATGCCCATGAGATGAACCCCTGCGTTTCCTGCGACGATAAGGTTCAATGTCTCAGCGTTTAATGCTTCGTACAAGAGAGCACCGTTAAGAGAGAAATCTGTTGTACTATTTGCAATGATTGTTCCCTGTATCGCTGAAAAGTCCCCGACAAGATCTCCCTTTTCTGTTTCAACGCGAGCTGTAAAATTCTCCAGGGACATTTCAAAAAGATTTGGGTTATTTACCTGTATACTCCCTTTGAACAGTACGCCATTTTCGGTTATTTCAGTGACTTCTGCCATAATGCTGAGTGTTGGTGTTGAAATGTTCCTAAAGAGGTCCTGGAATGAGGCAGTGATATTGATGTGGAACGGGATGGTTTTCTCAAAAATACCCGCGAAGCTTAACCCGAATATCCCCTGAATAGAGCTATAGATCTTCGAGGAGATATCCCCGGAAAACGCAAGGGTTTCATTGGTTGCAAAGACTCTCTGCTGTCTGGCCGGGATTGAACCTCCGACGAAACGTACGTCCAAGATTATGTCTCCATCAGCTGTTTTTCCTATGATATTGAGGTTTTTTATGACTAAGTCATATTGATTATTGTTTGTCATGGAGATTTTTGCTGTGAATCGTAAATCATCGGTAGTTATCT
>MUGE01000128.1:0-4755 GCA_002900545.1 Thermoplasmata archaeon M11B2D
TTTTTTCTTCGAATAATATAACCTCCTTCTTTGGTTATTTTCATAGATTAGAACACCATATAAAGATTGCGGTTGTGTAAATAAATAAAAAAAATGAAATTTTTCATATATCATCTCAACATTTAAATACCACAGAACTTTGGTCTTACCATACATTTAGGGAGTTACAAGAGTGAAGACATTCTATCTTTGGCAAATAGTAAAACTAGCCCGGATGCCGATTGTTCTTGCGGTAATCCCCCTCTTTTTAATCGGAGTATTGTTCGCATGGCGTACCGGTGCAAAATTCTCTGTTTCGAATTTCCTCTGGGGTTTTAGTATTTTATTCCTCATTGAAATCGCAGCATCCTTTGCAAACGATTATTTTGACTATCACGCTGATAAACACAACAGACAATTTGGTTTTTCTGGAGGCAGTGGCGTTCTTTTAGAACATCCAGAACTTCTTCCGTTTGCGAAATGGGCGTCAATCTTCATGTTTATGCTTTCGTTAGTGTTGACAAGTTTTTTTATTGTTGTCGCATCGTTGCCCCTATGGGTTTTTGCATACATTGGTGTCGCCGTGTTTTTCTGCTGGTTTTATACAGCTCCCCCACTGCGCCTCGTCTATCGAGGTCTTGGCGAAATACCTCATATGCTTGCCGGAGTGATGTTCCCTGGGTGGGGATATCTTATTCTCACTGGGACACTCACACCAGATTTGGTGTTGTTCGCAATTCCATTTGGATTTCTTGGACTAACTGTGATCCTCAACTTTGAAATCCCCGATAGAGAGGCTGATATCCATGGTGGAAAACGAAATCTTATTGTTATGAAGGGACGGTATTTTTCTTTTGCTGTTATCATGACTCTGTATCTTGCAGCGTTTCTTTTTCTCCTGGCTCTTTCCTTTACGTCCTGGTTCCATACGACAATCAATCTGTGGGTTATCACCCTTCTTGCATTTCTTCCTCTGGCTGTGTCCGTCGTTCCTGTTATAAAAAAGATTGTTGACCGTCAACGTGCAACAAAATACGCGATTCGCAATGCTATAGTAGGGTTCCTGACCGTTATCCTTATAACGTTAGTCCTTTCGATATAGCATGGTTTTATAAAAGGCTATAGGTTATTCGGTAAAAACCTTTACAAAAACGGTGAAATCATGACGATAAATTATCTCCTCCTTGATATCCTCATCATCGTGTTTCCTCTTTTGCTTTCGTTTAAATGGAAGTTTGCCTATTATCGATACTACAAAGCGTTGTTCCCTGCGATTGCTGTTGTCGGATTAGGGTACATCATCTGGGATGCGATTGTGACTGCACGAGGTGACTGGTGGTTTAATTACGAGTACCTGTCTGGCGCCTCGATTATAGGATTACCGATTGAGGAGATTTTGTTCTTTGTTGTGGTACCATACTCCTGTATTTTTATTTACGAGAATCTCGAGTATTTCTTCCCAGATAAAAAGATAAAATACAACAAAATGGTTTATCTAGGATTGGCAGTGCTCTTCATCATTGGCGGCATTGCATTCTATCATCAGGATTATACCATTCTTGCTTTCATGTCGTGTGCATTTTTTTTCATTGTCGCAGTATGGCGCTTCCCGTACATTCTGCAATCACGCAACTACTGGCTGTACATAGGGATCTCCATGATTCCCTTCATTATCTTCAATTATCTGTTGACTTCCATTCCTATCGTTCTGTACAATCCAGCAGCCATCTGGGGCGGGGATGGTCTTTGGAACGGCAGGTTCCTTACGATACCTCTTGAGGATTTCTTCTATAACTTCTCGATGCTTTCCTTCTATCTGCTCGTTTACCTCTATTTCAAAAAACGATGGATATCCAATAAAAACGATAAAAATAATTCATAATTACAGCTATATCGGGTATAAATTGATATAAGCATAAATATTTATGATGAGAAGAATTCGTTGGTAAAAAAAAGTGATACATGTGACACAAAGGAAAATTCTTGTGATTGGAGCAGGGTTTGGTGGAATGTCCCTTGCAGCCTTACTCGCAAAGGATGGACATGACGTAACCATCCTTGAAAAAAACGACCAACCAGGCGGACGTGCCATTGTTTGGAAGGAAAAAGGGTTCGTCTTTGACATGGGACCTTCCTGGTACCTCATGCCCGATGTGTTTGATAAATTCTTTGAAGAATTTGGAAAGAAAACACAGGACTATTACAAGCTCCTACGGTTGAACCCTGCATACCGCGTGTTTTTTGATAAGGAGGAAATCGTTGACGTGTCACCCGACCTTGAACAGAACCTTAAGCTCTTTGAACGCTATCAGAAAGGAGGACGTGAACAGTTCAAGAAATATCTTACTGCAGCCGAATATCAATATAAAATTGCGATGAATGAGTTCATCTACAAAGAATATCGTCATCTCTGGGATTTCTTCAGCCTCCGACTCTTGCTTAAGGGAAGCAAACTACATATCTTCACCAGCCTGGATGAGTACGCAAAACGGTATATCACCGATCCGAAGATGCGGAAAATTTTGGAGTACACAATGGTGTTTCTAGGTGGCACACCCTTTGATACCCCTGCTTTGTATTCCTTGATGTCCCATGTGGATTTCAACCTTGGTGTATGGTACCCCGATGGCGGATTTGGGGCGCTTGCAAAGGGATTCGAACGACTCGCTATCGAGCAAGGGGTGACCTTTCAGTACAATTCAGAGGTAGAAAAAATAGAAGTCAGCGGCAAACAGGTCGCCGGTGTGAAAACCGCAAAAGGTGGGATAAATGCTGATGTTGTGATTGCGAACGCTGATTACCCCTATGTGGAAACCCATCTGTTGGATAAACAATATCAAACCTATCCTGAAAAATACTGGAAGAAAAAGGCTATTGCTCCCTCAGCTCTGTTGATGTATCTTGGTGTGAAGGGTAAAATCAAGGCCTTCGCGCATCATAACCTATATTTCGCTCCTCAATGGGAGGACCATTTCAACACCATCTTCCATGATCCCCGATGGCCTAAGGATCCCTCCTACTACGTTAGCTGCCCATCGAAGACTGACCCAACTGTAGCACCAACTGAGGACGAAAACCTTTTCATCCTTATCCCGGTCGCGGCAGGTCTACCGGACACACAAGAAACCCGTGAGAAATATTTCACGAAGGTCATGGATCATCTTGAAACGCTCACCGGGGAGAACATCAAGGGCAGACTGATAGTGAAACGACTATTCGCCCATCAGGATTTTACAACACAGTATCATGCCTACAAAGGTACTGCTCTTGGTCTGGCACATACCTTAGGGCAGACCGCGATTTTCCGCTCCTCTCATAAAAGTAAAAAGGTAAACGGTCTCTATTACACCGGGCACTACACACACCCAGGGATTGGCGTGCCTATGGTTATCATCTCCTCTCAAATCGTTGCTTCGGAGATAAGGAACACATATGATCATCGATAAAACGTTCTTCTCAATTTTTCGCAAAGGAAGTCGTACCTACTTCTACAGTAGCCTGTTTTTCCCAATGCATATACGCAGGGAAGTATTCATTCTGTACGGTTTTGTCAGAAAAACAGATAATTACGTTGATGTCATCCCGCAGGACCGTGAAGGATTTTATAAATTCAAAGAGAACTATTATCAGGCAAAACAAGGCAAAGAAACAGGGGATATCGTCATTGATTCGTTCGTCCGTTTAGCAGAAAAAAAGGGATTTCAGGATGAATGGATTGAGGCGTTCCTTTATTCCATGGAGCTCGATTTAACAAAGAAACACTATGAGACCATTGATGAAGTGCTGGAGTATATCTATGGTTCCGCGGAAGTCATTGGTTTGATGATGGCAAAAATCATCGGACTGCCAAAGGAATCCTTTGAACATGCCAAATACCTCGGAAGAGCGATGCAATACATTAACTTCATTAGGGATATCGCCGAGGACCTCGATCTTGGGAGGGTCTATTTCCCTCAAACCGATTTACGAAAACACGGCTTGGAGAACCTCGCGTATGAACATGTCAAAGAGCATCCGGATCGATTCAGGAATTTTCTTCAGACCCAGCTTGATCGGTATTGTCATTGGCAGGAATTGGCAGAGGAAGGATACCGTTTCATCCCGAAACGATACCTGATATCAATCAAAACCGCATCGGAGATGTATCATTGGACCGCAGAACAAATAGCGCACCATCCCTTCATCGTCTACGATATCAAAGTAAAACCGATGATATCAAAAATCCTCCTTACTGTGGTTTCCAATCTCGTCAATACGATAGGAACAAAATTCGAAACCTCCTTTTGTCATGAAGCCGCCAAAGAGAAACGTCACTCTTCAGAGTAATTCCTATGAATGGATTTGTCAAACCTAGAATCGTAATCAGTAAATGTATCGAATTCGAATTTTGTCGGTATAATGGCCAGATAATCCGCAGTGACATCGTCAGTAAAATGAAACCGTATGTCGAGTTCTTGCCTATATGCCCTGAGGTCGAAATAGAATTAGGCATACCTCGTGATCCTATACGTATCATTGAAAAGCAATCGAAAAAATATCTAGTTCAACCAAATACTGGCCGTGACATCTCTGAGGATATGAAGAGGTTTGCGGAGCGATTTCTTTCCAATCAAAAAGATATCGATGGTTTTCTGTTAAAATCTCAATCGCCCTCCTGTGGGACTCGTGATGTGAAAATCTATCCTGCAGTAACACAGTCTGCAGCGGTGCGTCGAGAAGCAGGTTTTTTTGGTGAATACGTTATACGATTTTTTCCCTTTTTAGCAATTGAAGATG
>MUGE01000129.1:0-4727 GCA_002900545.1 Thermoplasmata archaeon M11B2D
GGAAGTAAGACAAAGATTACTATCACGATGAGAATCAAAGACGTTAAGAAACCAAGTATCGTACTTAAAAGAACAAATGAGAGATAGGCACCCGCACGAATCTCCATATGTGCTGATTGTAGTGCTTCTTGTAAGTGACTGTTTGCCCTTCTTTCGCCTAATCGTCCAAACCATTTGTACCCTATCCGTTTATATTTCGTCAATGTCATCGGTATCCCTCCGAATTCATCCTATTTTTTATTTTTTTAAATCGAATCATTCGATGGCCACCTTGGCTGATAGTCATCATTTTATTCAACTACCGCATTTTTTTCAACATATTCGGGTTGTTTTTGATTAATTTCGTTGTTTTTTCGTACTTTCTCTATGATTTCCTGTGGTGTATCGGTATACGATGTGATGATGCGAGCGACATCTTTAAACGCACGGATGTTATTGTCTTTCATCCATTCGAGAATTTCCACCCGTTGTCTAAGTTCGTCTAGCATCTCTTCCTTCATCAACCCATGTTGATTTCGAATACGTTCCATCACATAGCTTTTCCCGGAGAATGAGAACTGATCTGTCACCGGGTCCCATCGGAAGACTTCATTTGTCAAGATCTCTTTTGTCATTGGATCGATATCGACGATTTCGACAATCTGCTTGCATCGACGCACTCTTTTATCACCTAACTCTGCTTGTATTTGGATGGTAACAATATCTAATGACTGGAGCATCACTCGTGGAATCTCAATTGGTTTACCCTCCAACCGATGAATAAGCGACTGAGCAGAATCCGCATGAAACGTTGAATACGTCGTATGCCCTGTTGCCATGGCCTGGAACAGTACATAGGCTTCTTTCCCACGTATTTCACCAACAAGGATATATTCCGGCCGCTGTCTCAGCGCAGCCTTCATCAAATCATATAGGTCAATTTCACCAGCAAGTTTATCATTAATCAACTCACCAAACCCTGAGCGAACCACACCAGGGATCCAGTTCGGATGCGGCAGGTTAATTTCCCGTGTTTCTTCAATAGAGACAATCTTCGATTCTCTTGGGATAAACAGGGAAATGGCATTAAGAGTGGATGTTTTTCCTGAAGCAGTCCCGCCAGCAATAAGGGCACTAATACCGTTTTCTACAGCGAGCCACAGGTAGGCGACCATCTCGGCAGACATGGTTTTATAGGAAATAAGATCGGTTGCAGTGATTGGATCAGCCTTAAATCGTCGGATAGTGAATGTCGAGCCTTTTGCCGTCACCTGTTTGCTTAAGGTCATCTGAATACGGGAGCCATCAGGCATCGTTGAATCAAGCATTGGTTCCGCTATCGAGATGTGCTTTCCACATTTCTGTGCAAGGCGTACTACAAACTCAGACAACGTTGTCTCATCGGAAAACTGGATATTGCTTTTTAAAGAGCCGTATTTGCGATGATACAGGAAGAGTGGTAAGCCAGACCCATCACAAGAAATATCCTCAATGTTGGGATCGCGCATTAAAGGATCTATCTTACCGTACCATACAAAATCCCTTTTTATGTAGTAAAGAATTTTGTTCTTTAAAATATCATTAACAGTCATCTTATAGTCATTAATGATATTTGTAATTCGTTCTAATAGAAACGCTTCAACCTTATAACTATCAATTTCATCTAAACGGATATCGATTGAATTAATCAGCGTCTCCTGAATAAAATTCAAAACGTCTCTTTCTTTTTCATTTAGCTGTGGCTCGATTACTTTATAATACTTGTCAAGGGATGCTGCATCCTTCAAAATTATAATAAAGACAAATGGTTCAAGAACAGGATAGCGTTCGAGCTCAACAATGTTTTTTTCATCAATGGTTACATCTCTTGCAGAGAAAACGACGATTCCTTTTTTTCCGCATACTGAACAGCGTATCGTGACCTTCTGACCTTGTTCACCCTCACAGGAGATTTTTGAATGACATTGAGGGCAGACAGCGATTTTTTTTATCATTATTAATCTCTTATAGTTTTCATTACTTCTTCAGGGTTGTCCACATATTTGGCAATAATCGTCGCGACTTTCTTAAACTCCCGGATATTATTTCTATTCATCCAATCAAGCAATATCGTACGATTTTTAATTTCACTAATCATTCCTTCCCGAGTGATGTCTTTTTCCCCTCGTATGCGCTCAAGGACATAGCTTTTTCCTGAATAAACGAATTTATCCTCAATAGGATCCCATCGGAATACTTCGTTTGTTAGTATCTCTTTGGTGGTTGGGTCGATATCGATGATTTCGATGATTTGCTTGCATCGACGTGCTCTTTTATTCTTCACCCGGGAAATAACTTGTATAATAACAATATCAAGGGTCTGTAACATGATACGGGGGATTTCAATGGGTTTGCCTTCCAACCGATGAATTAGAGACTGCGCAGAATCCGCATGGACTGTCGAGTAGGTCGTATGTCCTGTTGCCATGGCCTGGAACAGTACATAGGCTTCTTTCCCACGTATTTCACCAACAAGGATATATTCCGGCCGCTGTCTCAGCGCAGCCTTCATCAAATCATATAAGTCAATTTCACCAATGACCTTATTACCCACGACTTCTCCAAACCCAGAGCGGACTACACCAGGGATCCAGTTCGGATGCGGCAGGTTAATTTCTCGAGTTTCTTCAATAGAGACAATCTTCGATTCTCGTGGAATGAATAAACAAAGCGCGTTTAAGGTAGAAGTTTTGCCTGCGGCAGTCCCACCAGCTATAAGGGCGTTAATTCCGTTTTCCACGGCAAGCCACATATATGCGACCATTTCAGATGACATGGTGTGAAATTCAATCAGATCCGGTGGAGAAAAAGGATCTTCACTGAATTTTCTAATCGTGAAAGTCGATCCTTTTGTGGTAACTTCAGTGCTTAGCGTCATCTGGATACGAGACCCGTCTGGCATCGTCGCATCTAGCATCGGTTCTGAAATTGAGATGTGTTTTCCACATTTCTGCGCAAGTTTCACGACAAACGCAGTAAGTTCGTCCTCCTCGATGAACTGGACATTGCTCTTCAAAGACCCATAAAGACGGTGATATAAAAAAATAAAAACACCAGAACCATCGCAGGAGATATCCTCGATATTGGGGTCTTTCATTATTACCTCAAGTTTTCCCAGACCAATCGATTCTTTCTCAAGGTAGTAGAGTAATTTCTCCTTCGTAAGAGAATCAACATACAGCATATATTCTTCAAGGATTAAATCCACTTTTTCTCGGAGGTATTGGCTTTCCCCTTTTAATTCAAAATCTGATGTTTTAAAGTCGTAACCATTCAACGTCTCCTGTATATACCTAAGGAGATATTCCTCATCTTTTGTCAGTTGCATTTCAATAAGTACGTATCGTTTATCCAATGACTCGGTTTCACGGATTATTTCTACGTAGGCAAAGGGTTCATAAATAGGATAAAAATCGATTACTTCAATATCCTTTTCTGAATAACCCATGTGTTCTAAGGTATAGGCTTTTAGTTGGTTTGCCTCAGTAAAGTATTTGATTTTTTTGCTAGTTACAATGTCATCGATTTTACCCTCATCCCCGCTTTTTATCTGCTCAGGTGTCATTACTTCCTGTTTCAACATTACTTGACCTTGTGAAGTTGTTGTTTCAACAGGTGAATTATCTCGATTATCGGTAAAAGTCTTTGATTGGGTTTTTAGAATTTTTTGTTCGTTTTTATTGTCTTGTGATTGTTGAGGAGTGTCATCTTCAGGTTGTATTGCACATTCATTGTCTTCATGGTCTGTTTCCGGTGATTGTAAGGAATTTTCCGCTTTTGTACTGGCTTTTATCTGATCATCAAGCCACTCTGCTTCTTCTTGCTTAATTTGTGCGATTGATTCCTCAAAAACAGGCAAAGAATCTTCTGTACTTTGCGTTGTTTTAATTGAATTTGGTTTTTTCGGAGTAATTTCGATTTTTTGTTTCCGTAATTGAACACGCGTCTTTAAATCAATCATTGTCGATGGTGCACCTTTTTTACTTTCAACGGTCTGTCTAATGTTTTTTTTATGGAGAGAGGACTGAAGATGCGGTTTTTTAGTAGGAGGAGTTTTAGGGATAAATAGATGATACTTATCTTTTGAGTGCGACTTATCAGAGGGTTTTTTTACAGAATTTGTTTTTTTAGTACCAGCGATATAAAAGAGGGAGGGTTGTTTTTTTTCATCAAAGGGCGCATAATCAAGGAGTTTTCCCTGCGTTCTCTTTCTTGCTAACATCTCTGAATGAGCTAGTAAAATATCATCGATTTTTTTTTCGATATCTTTATGCTTATCTGTTTGTGAAGTCTGGAGGGGAACCTGTTTATGATTCTTTTCTTTTTTCATGATTCCCCTCCATTATAGCTCTCCTACCGATCCCATGCATCCCATCTTCCTATATTTCTGAATACTAATGTATTATGATTAATTATATATTCTCAAGTCTTTTTTTGTGCATCACATCCAGCGATTTTTGATATCAATTGTTTGTATTTATAGCTTTCTTTAAATTTCTGAACCAAAGTCGGTGAAATTAGGCACAGATTTATTCTCTTGGTTTTCTGTACCAGAGAATTGCCAGGATCACACCAAGGCCAAAGGGAACAATCAGGATATAATAGATGATATCTATCATGAGAATATACTTTATGAAATCATGACCAGAGAGATATAGAACAATTAGTCCAACGAGAATTACAGGAAAAAGTATACCAATAATTAATGG
>MUGE01000130.1:0-4689 GCA_002900545.1 Thermoplasmata archaeon M11B2D
GTGAAATGAGCAAAGGTTTTATCACTCATTTTACTGATGATATCTATGGTTTTCTTCAATTGTTCAGTCCTATTATCTCTAATTGGAAATTGTAAGAGATTTTCTTTTCCCATTCCAAGATACTTTGATGCGATACTATTCTGTTGTTGATTGGTAGCCCTCTGAGTTCTCGTTGTAAACAAAGGAGAATCATTCACAGTTGATTTCACAGACTGATACCCCACCACATTACTCAATGAACCCAGCACAAGAAGAACCACCGCACAGAGACTTACCACTATCAGAGGTTTCTTATCCAACCCATGCTTTCCCCCTTTTATCATATTTTACATCACTGTTCTCCTATAATAGGTTTTCAGTAATACATTGTTCACGTTATCAAATATTTCAATCTTGGCGACACAACATAAAACCAAAAAAAATTATGCAATGTGATAAAAAAAAAAGAGGGGTGATGCGTTTATGCATCAATTGGTTCAGGTGCTTGCCATTCAGGACTGTAGATGACTAAGCTTGGATCACCGTAGATAACCTGGATGGAGCTAATCGGATACATACTTGCAGGACCATACATGGAAGTGTTGTCACCTGTCGTAAAGTCCCTATAGTGGAGCCATACTTGTTTTGACCATGCAACTCCAACAGATTCTCCATGAATCAGGGTTTCTTTAAAGACCTCGTCGTCTCCAATATCCGCCTCAGGACATAACCCCGTGTTCGCGTTTCCATACCACAAGACTGCACCATGGTCTAAAAAGACCAAGGGGCCATCTCCATCCCCAGTTGTACAGGACATATAGAATACCGCGTTACTGCGGAGGTTCTGGAAGTTCTCATCAACCCATTTATAATGAACGATATCGTATAACATTGGGGGTTCTGGGTTGAACCAGACGTTCCCAGAGATAACGTCCCTAACCATCCTCCAGTTATCATACATATACCCACGCCAGGCATCCCACCATATTTGATCAGGATAATTCGAGTGTTCGTTCTGTTCATACATGGCGGACATGCCGCTTCCACCGGTTCCATGACCAGAGTAGTAATACACGCTTGCGCCTGCGTTCATTCGTTCCAGGTGTGCTACCCAGAAGGTATGCCCATTGTAGGTTCGAAGGTGAGAGCTAAAGGTACTCTTCACGACGCTAGAGGAGTATGCATAATATCGTTTCCCGTCGTTTAAGAGAAATGAGTTGGCTTCAGGGTAGTTCATAAGCGAGCTTGTCGTCGAATTCCGATTCGGGTTTGCGAAAATCAATGCGGGGTAGAGAACACTTCGAACAACGACATTATTTGAATACGAGGGGGTAATCCCAGGTATTTGCCCAGCATAGGAGTTGTTTCCATTTAACACAGAATGCAACACCATGTTGATATCGGATCGTGGCGCAACAATCGCATATGCTTCTTGGCCCTCTAAGTCAAGTCCTAGGCTGTCAACATAGTTATGGAAATACGTGTGCATCTCTTCGTTCCAGTATCGTTTTGCGTCAAGACCAAGTGGCGGAAGAATGCTTGCGTTGCCATTGAGCAAAAACTTTATGAAGCTAACCAACAGCTTGAATTTGTTTTGCTCAACAGGTTCTCTGTAGTCTGGTAAATGTCCATTCGCACGAGATCCATGATAATAATCCCCAGCCCATCGTTGCCACATAACGATCCGTTCAGCTACGGCAGCAGGGTCTCCATCAGGGGCATCTTCAACGCGGATAACAGGGGAACCATGGTATGCGGCAAGCATCGCTGCTGAGGCAAAATACCCCTCACCAGTCTTTAATGATGTTGCTGTGACGTAGTTCTCAGACGTTGGGTAGCTCTTAATCTCATCAACGATTTCCTGCATGGTTTGTAAATCTTTCTCAAGTGTTGGAAGTTTATCACGCACACTCGCACCTATTCCACCCCGTTCAACAAAGATAACGTTTTCGACACCAAGAGCAGTAAATGCATCTGCAGTGGCTGTAGGCACTGCATCTTGTGTGACATACAGCAATGGATAATGATTCAATGACGCAATGACCGCGGCGTTTGCTGCTGAAATCGTTGCTTCAGCTCGATCAGGGTTAACGGTCCGAACTGTGGTGGTAAGGGTATATTTTACATTTGCTCCTTCTGCATTCCGGGGGACAACAATCACAGTCCATATCCCCGCTTCAGGATGAAGGACTTCTGCGGTGAATTCCGTATGAGGACCAGGGTTCCAGGTTCTCCATGGGTTCTCAGGTGGGTTTTCAAATCCATTCCAGACATGAATCGGGTTAACTGGCCCATTCCATGCAGGCATCATCGGTGCTCTCAGATTTCCTTGCGGGTCAACTAAAAACACCAGCATATCAGATGGTTCATCTGTTGTCACTACCGCATTGATTACAGCATCATTTGAAGTCACCTTAAATCGATATCGATCACCAGCATGTTTTGTGATTGTAAGTGAGTCAAATGACGTATTTGAAAGCCCTGAAAGCGCTGACCATAATCCTGAACGAGTCACCGGGAAGTATATATCCCCTGCATACCCAATACCATCATACGGCACTGGCCAGTCATCATACCCGACATCCATAAATTTCGGGAATACCTGTGTAAGAATGGCACCAGATACCGCAGAGTTCTGCTGGGTAATACCTGTAACATTAATACTGATCGCACCCCATTTCGGTCCAATCAGCTGCATGTATCCAAATTCTCCATTAAGTTTTGGATCGTCACTACCAATCAAATCAATATCAACAACCCGAGCCAGTGTTTTTGTCCTACTAACAACGGTTTTTATTGTATCCTCAAACGAGCTGCCATCGACTGCGACGACCGCTGTCGAAGAGGATGTCCATCCGTTGGTTGCTATTTGAGCAGCTGCTTCAATTGGATCTTCAGGAAGTGTATATTGAGCTGGTGTCTTACCAAATAATGCAAGATAATCATTCCAATCATCAATAAGATACTGTGTCATGTCATCAACCGTCCCAAATTCAGTTGGGTCATCATAGTATGCGGTCGGAGTTGCGTCACCTGTGTAGATAATTGGAGCAAGATACCGTTTTCCGTCAGCAATGTAGTTGCAAGCGGGAATCGCGGCAAGGTATGCGAAATCGTCTTTGGTGCTGTCAGGATCGTTTGTTACTTCAAATGTCTTGGCGATAGGAATGATCTGTGGTTGTGGGATTGGTCCAGGGATAGACCCACTGGTCTCTACAGCAATTGTCAGGTTATAAGGACCAGCACCGTACGAATAATATTTCCATTCTGTCGGTTGGGGACAATCGACCCATCCAGGGTAGATATCCACTCGAATACTCCATTCCCCTGTGACATCCGCAGGATAGTTAAACTCATCGTCATAGTATTCGTTTCCCTCATAGACGAGTGTTCCACTTGGGTTGTAGAGCTGAAGGTCAAAATCAGTCAGGTATACCAAATCTTTCATTTTCAACGTGACATGAATCCCTTGCCCCGTAGTTACTTGGACTTTATACCAATCATAGGGATCATTTATGTCTAGATAACCAAAGTAGGTTCCGGGTGTAAGAAGCATTGCGGCAGGGCGAGTATTTGGAGCATCTCCAGCACTATTTGCATCGTTCTGTCCATTAATGGATACATCAAAAGTATACTGCCCGATACTAGTTCCACTGACATATCGTATCAAAAGATACCATTTCCCAGTATATGTAGGTGCATAGTTTATGACTTCTTGAGTGCTACCGGAATTGTTAGAAGAGGTAACCATAACAGAGTCAGCAGTCCATAATGATATGTTAAGATCAAATCCAGTTGGAATAGTCAAGATGAAGACAATCTGTTGACCTACACCAGCAGAGAAGAAATACCAATCATCTGTATCGGTTGATGATATTTTTCCTGATCTTCCACGACCGGGTGTATCATCAATTACTTCACCAGGATATAATGCTAATGCTCTTGGCTGGTCTTTTCCTGCATCCTTTTTATAGCCCGCGTCATCGTTATCCGCGGAGTTTGTTGCCGGGTCAGGGTCGATTAAATAGTAACTGCGGTCTAGGATAAAATTTTCTTCGGTATAATCACTTTGTTGTGAACCGTCGTTCGTTGTTTCATCTGTTAGCGTGTTCGTAGCAATCGTACTGATAGGAACAATAAGTGCGGTCCCTATAAATAGGAGTGCTATGATAACTGCCTCTATTCTTGATGTTTTAGAATGTTTTTTATTATTCATATTTTACCCCCTTTGAATATAATGATTATATGAATGGCCATTATATATAAGTTTCTATTATATCTTACGATAAGAAATCTTATTCGTAGATAAGGTCCATTTCATATATATAGCGAATCTTTTTAGCGAATCATATCTTAAAAAAAGGGAGATGCGGGTGTTTTTTAAGTACATTTATAAATGTTGTATTCATCTAAACCTTAATGATTGGAGCAAGTTCATTTCTAAGTCAGTTCATTGGATATCTTTTTGTTATCCTTCTACCCATTTTGGTGTTGTACATCATATATCTCGTTATCACAAGAGCATTCAAACAGATGGGGTTTTCATCCTTTGAAGCAATCGTTATCGTGTTTATCTCGTTTTTACTGGGATCTGGGTTGATTGACGGATACGTGGGAGTCAGTTTTTCGAACATCGCATTATTTAGCTATAATACCTACTGGATAATCGGGATTAATGTCGGTGGTGCAGTTGTTCCTATTCTGCTTAGT
>MUGE01000131.1:0-4680 GCA_002900545.1 Thermoplasmata archaeon M11B2D
CCTATCAGAGATATTTTCCACATATTTTGTGATAGACCGCAGGCTATTCCCATGAGCCACAATAAGTACGTTTTTCCCTGTCTTTACCTGTGGTAAAATATGGTTTTGATAATACGGTATTGTTCGTTCACAGGTATCTTTTAGGCTTTCTCCATTGGGCGGGTTGATATCGTAGCTACGCCGCCAGAGGTGTACCTGTTCATCACCGTATTTCTTCATGGTTTCTGCCTTGTTAAACCCCTGCAGGTCACCATAGTACCGTTCTGCCAGGTCAACGGACTGATAGATTGGAATCTCCTTATCCCGATCACCGCTGTAATGTTCCCAGTCATGGATACGTTTCTCCTCGTGGTACACGATGGGGATTCGTGTATCTGAGAGCTCAAGCAGAATGTAATGCAGCGTCTGAATTGCTCTTAGAAGATGAGAGACGTATATTGTGTCAAAGCGCATGTCCTTAAGTTTTTTCCCTGCGGAGATTGCCTCCTCCCTTCCTTTAATGGAGAGGGGGACGTCCACCCAGCCGGTGAACCGATTCTCTAAGTTCCATTGGGATTGCCCATGCCTCACTAACACCATCGTTCCCAGGGTCATCACCACCTTATACATCATATAATCGATAGTATTTCTCTTTTAGATATGTGAGAAAGACTTTAGAATTTAACCCCTCGCCACAGGTTTTTTTGATGATATCGTCCGCGGTCATCAACGAACCGTATTGATACACATGCTTGGAAAGCCACTGTGATATCGTCATGAAATCCCCTTTCGTGATTTCATCCTGGGTGTTCGGATGGTCTTGTTGGAGCTGTCTGAAGAGTTGTGAGGCATAAATCGTCCCAATCGCATATGTTGGGAAATACCCAAACTCCCCCCCGCTCCAATGCATATCCTGCAGCACCCCATCCCTGTCAGTTTTTGGCGTGACTCCTAAAAAATCAGTGATTTTCTGATTCCAGTGCCTTGGAAGTTCGGCAACCGTGATTTTTTCGTCAAGAAGATCCAGTTCCAGTTCAAAGCGCAGAATCACATGAAGGCAGTACGTCAGCTCATCAGCCTCGACTCGTATCAGCGATGGCCTTACTTGGTTTACCAATCGATACCACTTCTCAAGGTCCATATCTTTACTTACATCTGGTGCGATTCTCTGAAACACTGGGGTGATGTACATCCAGAACGGTTTACTTCTCGCTATCATATTTTCCCATAACCGGGATTGTGATTCATGGATGCCAAGGGAGGGCGCGTCAGAGATGACTGTATCTTTGTATTCACCTTTCAGGATCCCCAACTCATAAAGTGCATGACCCGCCTCATGCATAGTGGAGAAAAAGGAGGATAAAAAGCCCTCTCGCTGGTAGTTGGTGGTGAATCGAACATCATCATCATCTATTGAGGTCGTAAAGGGATGCGTGGAGACATCAAGACGTGCCCGGTCTAAAGGAAGGTTCAGCCGTGTAAGAAGGATGTCGCATAGGTGTTTTTGTTGAACAACGTCAAACGTCATCTTAACCGGGTGTTGTTTCTCATACACCGTGCTTGCCGTTATTTTCTGTAAAATCTCTACGAGGTGTTTGCGTAGGGCAGAGAATTCCTTTCGTAGGACATCCACCGTCATCCCCTCCTCATAGTCATCAAGCAAACTATTATATGGATGACCCGGGAGTTTGACGTAATCACAGTATTGTTTCTCAAGTTCTATGATGGTCTCAAGATGTGGTTGAAACAACGTAAACTTGTCTTTTTCTCGTGATTCCTGCCACACTGCATATGCGATGGACGTAGTCCTTGCCATTTTTTCTACAAATGCTGAAGGAATTTTTCGTGCTTTTTCGACATCATGGAACAATTTCCTTACAACGATGCAGTCTTTCTCTGGAAGGTTGTTTTGTTCGTCATACAATCCTTTGAGATGTTTATAGAACGTCTCAGAGGTCACTCGTTCATGGACTAAACGGGAGATAAGCGATAGTTGCTCTGCGCGTCCTTTGCTTCCTTTTGATGGCATATACGTCATCTGGTCCCATCCCAGTAGCGCAGCGATGCCACCATAATGGGATAGTTCTTTTTGTTCTTTATAGATGAAATCCAGTGACTCTTTCATTTCTGTTCTCTCCTTCTTCATGGTTTGACTTCTATGCCAACGGGGCAATGGTCAGATCCCATCACCTGCGAAAGGATAAACGCGTTTTTCACCTTTGCGAGGAACTCTTTGTTCACAAAGAAATAATCGATTCTCCAGCCAACGTTTCTCGCTCGTGCACCAGTTTTTAGATCCCACCATGAATACTGGTTCGGTTCGGCATGAAACGTCCGGAACGTATCGACATATCCATGGTCGATGAACGTGTCTATCCATGCTCTTTCCACTGGTAAAAACCCGGAGATGTGCTCGTTTTCCTTTGGTCGTGCAAGGTCAATTTCTTTATGAGCTGTGTTAAAGTCGCCACAGACGATGATATGGTGATGTTGTGTCTTTTGGTCATCAGCATAGCTGAGGAACTCGTTGTAAAAATCAAGCTTGTATTGAAGTCGTTCTTTGTTTTTTTTCCCATTTGGGAAATATATGTTACATAAGGTAAACGAGGGGAATTCTGTGATGAGGATGCGACCTTCGCTGTCGAACTCTTCTCTGCCAAACCCAGTTTTTATTGCTGTTGGTTTTATCTTTGAGAAGGTTGCAACGCCACTATACCCCTTTCTCTCTGCAGGGTTCCAGAATATATGATACCCTGGTATGTTTTTCAAATGTGGCGGTAGTTGTTCTGGTGTTGCTTTTATCTCTTGGAGGCAGAGGATGTCAGGGGATTCAGTCTGAAACCAGGGGAAAAATCCTTTTTTCTCTACCGCTCGAAGACCGTTGACATTCCAACTTAATACTTTCATTGTATGAGGCCACCTTTCTTTTTGTTTTTCGAGGAGATAGTAGATATTTGTCGTTCCTTTTAGAGTGTTTCGTCACTCTCCTTAGAATATTCTTTCCATATATGCGATGTAGAACCCATCAGTCCCATCAGTATCAGGCCAGTATCGTTTCTCTTTTAGGAGACGGAATGGTTCATGGTTTTTGAGGAATCGTTGGATCTGTTCCTCCCCTTCTGAGGGGAGAATGCTGCAGACGGAATAGACCATAGTCGCTTTTACCTTGATCAAAGGCGAATACCGTTCAAGAAGCTCATATTGTAGATTTTGTAGTCGGTCCAGGTCTGTGGCTGTAAGCTTCCATTTTATGTCTGGGTTCCTCCGGAGCGTCCCAAGACCTGAGCAGGGAACATCAAGGAGTAGTTTATCGGCAGTACCCTTCATTCGTTTATAGATTTTTGAAGAAGAGATGAGTCGTGTTTCGATAGTATCAGCGCCTGCTTTTACCGCTCGTTTTCGTAGCTGCTTTAATCTCCATTCCTGGGTGTCGAGGGCAATGATTTTGCCTTTGTTTTTCATCAACGACGCAAGATGTAGGGTTTTGCTTCCCTCTCCTGCACAGGCATCGATAACACGCATGCTTGGTTGTGGATTAAGAATCCTGCTGACCATCTGCGACGCAACATCTTGAACCTCGAAGAGACCTGTCTTGAAACTGGGGAGTCTGAAAACGTTTGTTTTTTCTTTAATGACCAATGCATCGGAAGTTCCATTGATTGACTCAGCGATGATTCCTTGTTTGCGAAGAACTATCGAGAGATCCTTACCAGTTGTTTTCAGGGTGTTGACTCGTATGGTCAGATTAGGGTTTGTATTTAATGAGCTAATAACACGGTCCCATCGTGATCCCAGCTCTTTTTCCCCTCGTGCATCGAGCCAGTCGGGGAGTGACTCGCGTAGCACTCTTGATGTCTTTACGGTCTGTATCCGTTGTAACACCTTTGGTACATCCAACCCTTTTTTCTTCTGTAATTCTGTGATATCCCCCTTCTTTGAAAATAAATATATCGTAAGGAGCTTCTGAAGATCTTCGTCAGCTGATGAGGGTTCTGTGTCGATGATGTACCAGAGTGGTCTCCACCATCTGATAAGGTCATAGGTCGTCTCTGAAAACATTCCACGTTTGTGGTCGTCCCACCTCTGATGATCATTTATCGTTTGATGGATCGCCTTTGTTGCGTACGTAGTATTCCAAAAAACTTTACGTATTGCTTTGAAAATCTCTGGTGCAAGCTCCAAAATACTGTCTCGTACGATATTTATCATGGAAGCGACCCTTGTAGCGCTATGTCCAACATAGTCAGCTGATTAATAAAATCACCTTCTGTTCTTTCATTTTTTTTTAAGACAAAGCCATCGAATAATTTCACTCACCTCTGCTAGAGATATATAAACATGAACGACCTTTCCATAAATAATTGACCTTGGATACGGAGGACATGCCAGCCGAGGGTTGCTGGCATTTCTGCCACTTTCCTGTTCCGATTGCATCCCATCCCTCTCTTTTTTTCTTTTCATCCAAAAGGGTTTTATATATAAATCTCATAAAGATGTGTGATCACAATCCGAAGATTTGGAAGTGGTTTAGGAGGAGTATCTATTTCAGAAAAAACATGCGAGATGTGTAAACAGAGGTTCCATCTCAAGGATCATCAAAGCGGGCTGGTCTTCGATGAAAAATTTTTTATTTGCGAGGACCGCCGTACAAACAAACCAGAACAGGACATTATCCAATGGTCTCAAAGCACTATGCGCCCA
>MUGE01000132.1:0-4651 GCA_002900545.1 Thermoplasmata archaeon M11B2D
GAAAAATATCTAAAAAATTTTTTCTTTTTTTGGATTTTTTAAAAAAAAACATAATAGTGAAAACTAAAGAAAAAAAAGGAAATGATGATGGCGTTTTTTTATGCTAGGAACGTTCGTATTACCGGGAACGCACAAGAACCCTACTCAAACGATGTACCTATAAGGCCTCTGCACCATTTTTTGAGATGAAAATCTACGATGAGTTTATGATCTGACCTGCTGCATACAGTCCCGTGATAAACGCCTCTTCAAGTCCAGCGATGTTATAGTCTCCTATGAGATACATATGCTTTGCTCTCTTACTTTCGATAAGCACATGGCCGTTGATACGCCCAGCCGGGTCCCAAAAATGATGGGCAATCACCGTTGGATCGTGAAAATACGCTTCCAAGCTTGGTTGCCGGTCCTTAAAATAGAACAGATAGGTCCCATCTCCAAGATCCGCAATCGACTGAACCATGCTTGGATGACAGAACAGCTGATATGATCTCCGTGCGATGATGCTCCTAGGGCTGCCTTTTACATGAAGCATATGCGTGGAAACAGGTAGGTTCATCTCTCTTATCCCTGTGAACCGGCAGGACCAGCCCAGTTCTGTTGCGAGCACAAGGTTCTTTGAATGATACGTCCCTGTGCTTGTTTTAACCTGGTACTGGTCATTGGTATAGCGTATATCACTGACAGCGTCAAGAACAATGTCTTGTTGAAACGATCTGATCATAGTTGCCTTTTCAAATGAAAAGGTATAAATCGGTGTGATCAACGGCAGAAGGTACTGTAAGAAACTAAATGCGTTCATCTCATGGACCGCGGAAAACGTCGTAGAATACAACGCCTTTGAGAGGTACGTGTCCGTGCCTCTTTCTAGACTCTGTTCTTTTACAAAATCAGCAGCGTTTTTCATATACAAGGTATGCAAGAACGGGTCTGCTTCGATTGCGTTTTTCTGTGAAGTGGTTTTCGCGGTCTTTCGGAAGGTCTGTAGCGCGGTTCTAAATCTGTACAGGTGTCTTTTTATCTTCATGAATTGATGCATGAAGGCTACGAGCCGTGGTTCATAGAGAGTGTAGCTGTGGTTGTCTTCATGAAAACAGAACTCGCGGAGTCTGATTCTTTTCCGAATTGTCACAAACGGCAGGATGTTTTCATAGTCTGAACAGACAAAAAACGCACCATAGTTCACAGTCCCATCTTCAGAGGTACGGATGCGGCCGCCGATGTCTTTACTGATGACTAAAAAATCCTTGCCCTGCTTCTGCAGGCTGTATGCGCAGGCAAGCCCAGAGATACCAGCGCCGATGATAATCGTCTCGTACCTGTCTTTCGTCATCACTCTTGTAATAGGTGTTCTGTCATTAAGTTTTTACCGATACATCATGGCTCTGTCTTTTTTGACGTAGGTTTCCAAAGAAAAAAAAAAAATTGATGGTTGTGGTTTTGAAAGCCTTCCTGACTATCTTTATTTCATGAGGATGAAGAACAGCAGTATCGTTGCGTTTTGTTGCTTTGATGCACTATCCCCTGGGGCTGTCGCAGTGATCTTTATCACGGTTTTGCCTATGCCTATGATCGGTTTTGAGGTGATGGTCTGTTCATCATTGGGATTTAATGATTGGATAGACCCGGTTGTCTCTCTCCCAACAAGAATAAATCCGCCGTCAACCGAGATGTTCCATTCAATATCGTCTGCCGGTATTTCACCGATGTTCTTAAGAGTCGCTTTCACTTTCAGCAGCCCTCCGGTGATGTTGCCTATCGTTAGTTCAAACAACGACGACTCATAGGGATACATCCCGGTACGCTGGATATCATGATGGAAGGTCGGCCATTCCATGGTTGACGGGACGTAGTTTGCGTCAACCTCCCAGACGTAGAGGCTCCCACGGTATTTGTAATCTTCTGTCTGATAATCATAATCCCAATTGGAGCTTGCGATGACCTCGACAGCACCGTCATCGTCAATGTCAGCGATGGTTGCTGGTGCCTGAGCATCAACCTCTGTTGATTTTGGAAACCCGGGGATCGGCGTCCCATCATAGTTCCAGGCGTAGACCCCTCCATGCTGAGAGACGGTTGGGTAAAACCCGTTCCCCGCGGTCGTCAGAATATCAGGGATGCCGTCATCGTTGATATCCCCGACAACCGTCGAATAGTAATCATTCCAGGTCGTCTGTTGAGGCCATCCAGAGGCAAGCGTTGCATCGTGATGGATGACATAGGTGTAGAACCCTAATCGACTCGCGGATATCTCCAAATCACCGTCCGCATCAAAATCAGCAAGGGATGGGGATGACCCGAAATTCCATCCTTTTTCAAACGGAAAGCCAGGTAGCACGTTCCCATTTTTATCAAACGCATACAGACCCCCATACCGGTAATCCGGGGCTGGGCCAGCATACTGCAACCCAACGATAAGTTCGACATCCCCGTCGTTATTAATATCCCCTGTCGCCGGGGAGGAAAAAATTATCCCGTCAGTGTAGATCGGCCAACCGGGAAGTTCAGAACCATCGATGTTATACACATGGATGACGCCTTCGTTGTTCCATTCTCCGGATGAGGCGTTATAGCCTGCGTTTTCACTAGGGTCTGTGCAGACGATCTCTAGGTCAGGATCATCATCGAAATTCCCTACCGCTGGGCTTGATTCAACGGAACTGCCCCAATGCTTCTCTGACAATACCCACTGTGCAATGATCGTGCCGGTGTAATCGACGATGAGAAAGTATCGAACAAGTGCATCATTGCCTTTGAGGAGAATCTCGTCATATCCATCATTGTTTACATCTGCGATACATAACGTTGGATGATATTCCTTTGGAATGTCAATCGGCCACCCATCTAGTATATCACCGGTATGGTCGAAAACATAAAGCTCTGAATAGGTCCCAATAAGTAAGAATCTGAACACAACGATTTCATCAAATCCGTCATTGTTGATATCACCAACAAGGGGGATATGCAGGTTCCCACCGGAGACCTCTGTCGTTCCAACGGGGGACGACCAGAGAAGTGAGCCGTTGTCGCGGTACACAACAAGTTTCGGGGGGTCCCCGCCCTTATACACGAGTATCTCACAACGTCCATCGCTGTCGATATCATCGACAACTGGTTCTAAATACCCAGCCCAGTAATAATACCCACCTTGGGTGTCATACTCAAAGGGAATTTTCTGAGGCCATCCTTCTTTAAGACTTGGATCAAGGCACAGATTTCTTATAAATACTTCATTTGAATTCGTGGTGAAATTCACCGTAAGCCGTAGTGTGAAGAACTCCTCCTCATCGATAAAGCTGGTATCCCAGGTCGCTAACGTATCATTGATAACCTCCTGTAACCCACCGTTTTCCAACACTATCCCTGTCGAAAACCATTCACTTGGGTATTCACCAATCCCCCATTCAATCACGTAATACTCAAACGTTGCCCCGCTCGCAGTGCCTCGTATTTCAATGATATCCCCTGCTCGTAGAACATCATTGTTTAAGGGTTGTGATATCAGGGCATCGTTTAACATGAGTGGTGAGGATCCGCCAGGTGGCTGGCTGTATGTATCATGTACTTGTGTTTTCGTATACAGTTGATCAGGGTCTATCGCTGGATATACTGTTATCAGTTCTTGCGCGGTACCTGGCATGGAGAAATACCTATGTGTAGTCGGTATCTCCTGTATTTCTTTTTGATATGATTCTGAATCGTCGTACCGTAGTACCCCAGTGATACTTGGTACGATACTTGTCCCTGCAAATAGCAGGATAATGCTTACAACCATTGTTTTTGTACATACATTATTTTTCATAGTAGACTCCCCTGTCGTTCATAACAAGTTATTGCATTTTTATATGTTGTTGAATCATTTAAATGTTTGGAAAAATATAATTCTGGATGCGTGTCTTTGCAGGCAGATAAAAAAAACGTCTTTTCTAGGATGGTGACGGTGACAGTATTTTCGTTAATTCTTCTGTGAATCTATCGTAGGATGCCGTATCGTACAGGACGATTCTGACCAGCGTGATGTCGTTGTGTGTTCTGAGGTAGTCGATGATTGTCTGGAGAGCAATTCTGGCTGCTTCTTTGATTGGGTAGCCGTACGCCCCGGTGCTGATGGCAGGAAACGCAAGGCTTTGCAGATTGTGTTTTGATGCAAGCCGAAGGCTTTCGAGGTACGCGCTTCTGAGCAGGGTTGCCTCATTTCGTGTTCCATCTAAATACCTGGGTCCAACTGTGTGGATGACGTGTTTTGCCGTAAGGTTGCCTGCGGTTGTGATAACGGCATACCCTGTGGGACATCCACCGATTTTCCTGCAGTCTTTCATAATAAGTGGTCCACCTGCGCGATGGATCGCACCGTCCACACCCCCGCCACCAGCTAGTCTGCTATTTGCCGCGTTGACGATCGCGTCGGTTGACTCCTTGGTGATATCACCAATTGTAAGGACAAGAAGCGAGGTGTTGATCTGTTGTTCCATAGATTGTTTCTCCCCTAGGTTTCTATCTTAGTGTTCATGGTTCGATACGAACCCCTCTTTATCCGATATGAAATGCATGGTCCCTTTTTCTATCTGCTTTGTGATCGAGTCTAGACAACGGAAATCCAGGTTTTCGACGACCACGTACTCAAGAATGGAACCAACACTGGTCGTCGTTGTGG
>MUGE01000133.1:0-4649 GCA_002900545.1 Thermoplasmata archaeon M11B2D
TATTATCCATCAAAGGACTGTGAACCAAACACCATTAAACAAGAACGAAAAAAAAGTCCTCTACGGCATCTGCAAACATCCAACAATTACAGACAGTGAACTATCAGAGATATTACAAATGAAACTTTCAACGCTCACCTCTATTAAACGGCGGCTCGCTGCACAGGGCTACTACAAAGCATGCCTCTTCCCGTTCCTCAATCGTCTTGGCTGTGAACTACTTGCGGTCATCTACATGCAATACAATCCGGTGATTCCTCTCAAACAGCGAATCGATATCACCAAACAAACAATTGAGGTCTTCGATGAAATCTTTTATTCGGTTGGGGAGGGCGAGAAAGGTTTCTCCTTAAGTCTCTCGCAGAACTACACCAACATCGGACGAATCAACGAAATACGAACAGAAACATTTGGTAAACTAGGGCTCTTGGAGAAAGAATATCCGCGCGAGGTCATTTTTCCATTTGAAACAAGCCATATCCTGCAATTCTTTGATTTCTCTTCATTTCTACAGGCTTTGTTTGACCTTGGGGAAGTAAAAAAAACCAAAACAAACCCAGCACCCTTTCGCGACAATACCCCTGCAAAGTTAACATCAAAAGAGAAGAAAGTATATACTGCGCTTGTAGAGAACCCAACGATAACCACTCAACAAATAGGCGCGTTGGTAAATCTGTCACGGCATACCGTTGCTCGCATGAAAAAAAAATTCTTCAAAGAAGGTTTACTAAAGATGCTTATACTGCCGAATCTCAAAAAGTTAGGTGTTGAAATCCTTGCATTTTATCACATCAGCTTCAATCCAAACAAAGCACCAAGCGCTCACCAGCTTTCCTGTTTGAACTCCCCTGAAACGATTTTTTTCGGTAGCAGGAGATTTGAAGCAGTCATCCTTTCCGCATATCGAACCTATCAGGACTATAAAGAAGATGAACTAAATAAAATCAGATTCTTAAAGAGAAACACCTTACTTTCCTCTTCGCCATTTATAACTACATATATATTTGATCGCATGGAAATCATTAAAGAGTTTGATGTCTCACCGCTTGTTCGCAAAATCATTAAAAACAACTGTTAAATATTTCGTAGAAAAAACCTCAAAAAGATATGAAAAACTTATTATACTACAACTCTGTTGCGGCACATCCCCATCGTGTAAAAAAATAACGAAAAAGACCATTCGTGCATGGTCTTCTAAAACTTTGGAGGAATAGGATTTAAAAATATAACAAATGAATGAAAAATACCGGGAGAGTTTTAAACATGACTGGCGAGAATATATCGGTCCTCTTGGACGAAAAACGGGTTTTTAAACCTTCAAAAGAATTTGTGAACAACACAAATGTGAAACAGTGGATGGACAAGCACAACATCAAAACAATCGACGATTTGTACAAAAAAGCAGACAACTGGGAATGGTTTTGGAATGAAATCGCTAAAGATCTTGTTGAATTTTATACACCACCAAAAAAAACCGTGGAATGGGATGTCCCCTGGGTGAAATGGTTTGTTGGTGCGAAATACAACATCGTCCACGACGCAGTCGATAGACATGTGAAAACCTGGAGGAAAAACAAGGTCGCCTTCATCTTCGAAGGAGAACCAGGGGATGTTCGAAAACTGACGTATTACGATTTATACATCGAAGTAAACAAACTGGCAAACGCACTGCGGAAAATGGGGATAAAAAAAGGAGATCGTGTCGGTGTGTATCTGCCAATGATCCCTGAACTGCCGGTTGCCATGCTCGCTTGTGCTAAGATTGGGGCTATTCATTCTGTGGTGTTTTCCGGTTTCAGTGCCTCTGCGTTCCGTGATCGAATGCTTGACTGTGAGGCGAAGGCGGTTATCACCTGTGACAGTTTCTGGCGACGTGGCAAAAAGGTGCCGTTGAAAAACCAGACCGATGAAGCAGTCAAAGAGGTCCCAAGCGTCAACCACGTCATCGTCTACAAGAGGACCGGTGATGAGGTCAAATGGAACGATGGCAAAGATTCTTGGTGGCATGACATCATCAAAGATATGCCTCGTGAATGCGAAACAGAGAAACTTGATGCAAACGACCCTCTCTATTTCCTGTATACCTCAGGGACGACGGGAAAACCAAAAGGTATCATCCATGCCCATGGGGGTTACGCGGTCGGTATCGCGCAAACACTCAAATGGGTCTTTGACATTAAAGATGAGGATGTCTACTGGTGCGCCGCTGATATCGGCTGGGTCACGGGACATTCCTACATTGCGTATGCTCCCCTCATCCTTGGTGCGACCTCAGTCATCTATGAAGGAGCACCGGACTGGCCGCAGCCTGACCGCTGGTGGGATATCATCGAGCGATACGGCGTCAGCGTGTTCTACACCTCACCAACTAGTGTTCGACTGTTCATGCGACATGGGGAAGACTGGCCGAAGAAACATGATCTCAGCAGCTTACGGCTTCTTGGCTCTGTCGGTGAACCTATAAACCCTGAAGCATGGATCTGGTATTACAAATACATCGGTGGAGAGCACTGTCAGATCATGGACACTTGGTGGCAAACCGAGACCGGCCATTTCGTTATTTCACCATTACCAGTCACGCCATTAAAACCTGGCTCGGCAACGCGGGCGCTGCCCGGGATGGCTGCTGCAGTGTACAACGAACAAGGCCAGCCTGTTGTCAACGGCGGAGGAAACCTTGTGTTGCTGCATCCCTGGCCTGGGATGCTGCGGGGTATCCATAAAAACCCGGAGCGGTACAAAGAAACCTACTGGGGGAAATACAAAGGTGTGTACCTTGCTGGTGATGTCACCCGTCAGGACAGTGATGGGTATTTCTGGATCCAGGGTCGAGCGGATGATGTACTGAAGATCTCTGGTCACCGGATCGGGAACTCCGAAGTTGAGTCTGCCCTTGTGAGTCATCCGATGGTTGCTGAAGCAGCAGTCATTGGGAAACCGCATGAGGAGAAAGGGGAGTCGATCACCTCGTTTGTGGTGCTAAAGAAAGGGATTGAACCGACCGATGAGTTGAAAAAATTACTCCGTGAACATGTGGCAAAGGAAATGGGAAAACTTGCCAGGCCTGATGAGATCTGGTTTGTCTCTGATGTTCCTAAGACCCGGAGTGGAAAAATCATGCGACGAGTCATCCGGGCTAAAGCACTTGGTCAAGAAGTCGGTGATACCTCAACGCTTGCAAACCCTGAAGCAGTCGATGAAATCGGCAAGGCATGCTAGATATCGCTGTTCTTTCTTTTTTTTCTTTTTCTTCCCCGTTTTTAGTGAGGAGCAGACGTGTTTTTATATCAGATATTCTTTGCCTTTTTTGAAGATGTATGAACAGTCATAGTATGATCATTGGATTTCTTGTGATTGGTACCCTCCTCTTGGGCGGATGTGTGCAGCAACCAGTTACTCGTTCGTATAGTAATTCTGAGTATGGGTTTTCTTTGAACCCACCCGTAGAGTGGCAACAGGTTGAAAGTAATCTATCGACGGTTGCGGTCTGGTTTTCCCCAAAGAATTCTTCCAATGTCTCGTTGATTATCAGTGTTCCGTTTTCGTTAGGTGAAGGGCAGATGCTAAACACGTTTGCGGACCAGGTTGAGGAGGGGTTATCTGAGAGTGGGGTGAATCATTCGATTTTACATCGTGGTTGGCGATCGATTTCTCGTATGCAGGCTTATGAAATCGAATATTTGTATGAGCGGGAGGGAGTCATGGAGTTTGTCAAGCAGGTGGAGGTGCTTAAGACGCAGAGTGTTTTTTTGATAACTTTTTTTGCGCCTGCTCTGGTTTATGAGAAGTATCTCTCTGAGGTTGATGAGAGTATTGATAGTTTTTTATAAGGAAGGGTTCACCAGCCATTTTTTTTTATACGGTATCGGAATGATTTATAGGAGTGTGTCAGGAGAGGTTTCTTTGGGGGTTGTGTTGTTTTAATATGTCATTTTGTCACGACAAGTATATAAATAATGACAGATAAAGTATATCATGATAATAAATATCAATGAAGGATGGTGAGAGAAAACATGGAAACAATCCTGATAGGAACATTAGTAGGACTAACCGCAGTAGCATCAAGTATCTGCCCAAGCATTTGCCCCTCACTGTAAAACAAAAGGCAAACGAAAGTACACTAGAGCAGATCCAAAAAGACTTGGTGCTACATTACATTTCTTTACACAATCACACGATTCTTATTTCTAAGTATAGTATTTTTCCATACGCGACATGATGCTCACAAAGAAAACAGCATGTTAAAACTCAGGCAACCATCTTTCTTTATGAACCTTGTCAAAAATCCAGAAATTCTGCTTCTTAATAGCGTTAGGAAATCTTGCATTAATCTCTTCCATGATATCCCCTAACTGCTGAACGTTTTCTACAATAATTTCGAACTCTAAATCACTCCAACCAATCGCAACATTAAGAGTATCGCAATATGGTTTTTCTCGTAAATACTGCCAAATCGCAAGCCTCTGCTTATGATCCTTCAAATAGATCTCTAACTTATAATGCTGCAGTCCTAACTGTGCCAAATCAACATTCACTCGAAACGCGTTTATGACACCATGTTTCAAAAGATTATTTACCCGGTAATTCACTGCTTGCGAAGAGATCCCAAGTTTTTCAGCGATATCTATCATGGGGACACGAGCGTTGAC
>MUGE01000004.1:0-18179 GCA_002900545.1 Thermoplasmata archaeon M11B2D
GAACATTATGTTGTAAAAATGATTACTAGAATTTTATTTTGAAAATTTCATAGTCGAATTCTTCCTTGTCATAAATTTCTATTCTCGCATTGGCATGTGAGACCGCGTAATTATCTCCACCAAAATCATCCACAATATCAAACAAGACAAGCTCGTCTTTTCCAGAAAATTTTCTTAACCCACGACCAATGGACTGCAAAACCTTGATTTTTGACTTGTACGGACTGGCAAAAACAATGGAGTGAATATTCTTCACATTGATACCAGTCGAAAAAGTGCCATAACTGGCCAAAATAATACAGCCATCATTTGCCTCACACAGCGCTCTAACCTTCTCTCGTTCGATTACAGCGGTTTCTCCTACCACATAGTAAACGGGTCGATTCTCTGGCGAATCGCGCTCTAATAAGCTCCTAAGAAGCTCTCCATGCTTCTCAATGTATTGGAACAGCACCAGACAGTTATTTTTCTGTTTCAGGGCAAGGTTTTTTATAAAAATGTTGCGTTTTTCGTGCTGGGATATGAATTCCATTTCTTTTTGGTAATTCAGTTTTTTTACAATTTCACAGTCGGCTTGCTTGTGGTGTAGCTCTACCATGTTGATTTTCAGCTTGGTAATGATTCCTTTGTCCATCAAGCTTTTTGTTTTTTCCAAGGTATGCACAGCCCCAAACATACCCTCCAAAACCAATTGGTGCACCTTGGCGTCTTTAAGCGTACCAGTAAGACCAATCCTGTATGGACATTTTTTTAATTTTTCCATGATTCCACAAATAGAATCGGCTTCGGCTAGATGCACCTCATCAACGATGATTGAGTCAAACTGTCGGAAATATGATTCGTCAAATTCATAGATTGACTGCCAAGTGGAAATCACGATGTCCTTGGATACGGACTTGTCGAACAACGAATAAATTTTCTGACAGTGTTTTTGTGTGTCCCAGCCATTAATCCCAGAATAATCAACGAAATCCGAAAAAATTTGTTCTACAAGACTGGTAGTGGATACCAAAATCAGGGTTCGTTTTTTTGTAACCTGCATGAGCATTCTGGCAATCGAATAAATCATTGCCGATTTTCCGGATGCGGTCGGAGACACCAACAAACATCGCCTTTCTTTGGCGGCATAATACACACCAGAATATTGATATGCATACATGTCAAGTGGGATGATTGTTCCGTCATCTTCTTTTCTGGAAATGTTTTGGGACACAACCAGTTGGTGTATTTTTTCTGGGGTAACCGCGCCAACAATCGTTGCAATGGTTGGGTCAACCGAAACCACATATCCTTGTTTTTTTGCAAACGAAGCAAGTCTCGGAACAAGACCAACCGCTATTTTTTTGTTTTTTCCGTTTAGCAGCCGAATTTTTCCGTCCCATTGGCGACGACGATATCGCTTATCGAACTTGGCGTTTGGACTCATGAAAGTCATATAGTCAGATAGTTCCATGAATACCGACTTTTCACATTCGATTTTCGCATGGACATCAGATACTTTTGTAATAACGATATCGGGCTTATCCGCCATTTGTAAATCGTCTCCACTCAATAGCATTCCGGATAGCCCAGTTGCGGCGGTTTATTTCTTTTACCGTATTTTCCAGATATGTCACTACCTGTTTTTGCTCTTCATATTTTTCTTTTGCGGCACAATATTGTTCGTCTGCATCAAGATAGGTATCCAATTCCTGCTTCAGCACCTTATGATTAAACGGCGACTGCTTGTACACATCCGCAGGCGCGCGCCCACAATAGTAATCTGTGCGCTCTTTGAAAATCTTGTTGCATTCGGACTCTATTTTTTTGAGGCGCATTGCCTCTACTGTCAACAAACGAAAATATTTGTTGTGTAGCGACGGTGTTCTTAGTGATTCGTAGTCAAGTTGGACATCATCAATTTTCAGGTCTTTTTCAATGTCTTTGTGTAGTTGTTCAATCTTTTTTTCAAAGTCTTCATTACCAGTCATAATAATCTCCATGATTATTCAAATAAAAAATATGAGTACCTAAAGGTTGCTGTCACACGAACAGGTTCGTCTGTGTTTTGTGTATCAAACGAAATGGAAGAAATGTTGGATGGCCACATATCAAAAAAACGGATTACCCTGTTTGGATTTTCTTTATTGGTTCTGGTAATCAACGAACCGTCAGAATACCAATTATCTATTCCGGTTTCTCTCAATTCTGTCCGTGTTGGGTTGGCAATGGCCAACATCCACTTGTAAATTTCTACATACGCGTCCATGTTTTCATCGAGCAAAAAGGTCAGCGTCAGGTCATCGTATACGATTTTTTCACCAGGAATACCATAGTCCAGAACGCTAGTCGGGTGTAAAGTGTCACCAATGGTTACCCCAGGAAGTTCTACGCCATGCAACAACGAAATTGTGCAGTTCAGTTTGTCAATAGTGAACCCAAATTTTGTGGCGTCCAATAAATCTCTAGGACATCCTTTTCTGCAATCTGTAGACATGAATACCTCCACTTACAATTATATTTAGGCGCATAAAAAACCCCCAGCCGAAGCTGGGGGTCAAATCACCTAACCGTTCTTATTGTTCGATTAGATTAGGTTCAGGACGCGGAACTTACGGTAGTAGAAGTTCTGTCCGGCACCCAGACCGCTCTGACCACCTACTGGTGTACCCGCAATTGGGTCAACAATGGTAGCAAACGGGTTGGCCACGATACCATAACGGGTTTTGAAACCAATTTTTGGCTGGAAGCTGTCTTCACCGACCGCGCGTACCATTTCAAGCGGTACATACGGTGCCCAGAAGATACCAGCGTCAAACTGGTTCGAACCACGGTAACCAACGGTTACATAGTCGATTGTCGCGTATGGGTCAACATACACTTTGATTCTGCCGTTGATAACACCAGCAAACAGGTTGCCAGTATCGTCTACTTGCAGGTTGGTTGACATTGCCGGAGCGTAGTCCAGAATACCAGCCATTGCCAAAGCAGAAGCCACATTGCTTGAAGTGATTACGAAGTTACCACGACCACGACGGGTTGATTTGGCAATCTCGTTTGCTTCAAGTTCGATTTGGAACAGAACAGCTTTGAAGCGTTCTACGAACCAACGACCATCAGCGTCACCACCAGATACGGTTGAAGCCGCATCGAATGAACCAGTACCACCAAATCCGTACTTAGCGGAAATGTTGATAGTACGAATCAGTTCACGGTTCTGTTCTGCCAGAATTTCGGTAGACAGAATATTTGCCAATTCGTTTTCAGCGTCAAGACCGTGAATAGCGCGCAAGTCTTGTGCAAGTTCAGTGGTGTATTCAGCTTTCAGAGCGCGAGTTTTCGCTTCAACTGAAGTTTTTTCAATAGTGAATGCCATTTGGTTGAACGCGGTACCAGAATCAGTACCTTTTGCTTCACCAACAGCCACATCCATACCAACACCCTTGTCGGTTCCTACTGCTGGGTCACCAACACCGAAGAAGTCGGCTGGGAAACCAGAAGTGTCACCGGCGTGAGTGCCAGTACCAGAGTGTGCTGTGTTGGCTTCGCCGAACAGCGCTTCACCACCAGATTGGTTGGTGTAACGAGCACGGATAGCGAACAACAGACCAGTTGGGCCAGACATTGGCTGTACACCAGCAACATCAAACGCCAACAAGTTTGGAGTTGAACGACGAACCAATGACACCAATACTGGGTCATACTTGTCAACACCAGCGGTCACATTGTTAGCGTCTGAAGAAGTCGCTTCAACCATCAACTCGCGGCCAGTTTTTTCTTTGGTGAATCGTGCTTGGTTTTCAAGAACGATAGTGGTAACAGCCTTGCGGTACGGGTCTTCAATTTTCGGAAGAGCTTCGTGCTCAACGATAGGCTGCCATTTTTTCTTGATATCTTCTGACAGATACATGTTTTGCTCCTTAAGTGGTTTTCTTAACCGTTTTAATTATTTATGAAAATCAAATTTTTACGCTTTGGTTTGCTTGCTATTGCCAATAACTCGGCTGAACCCAGCAATCAGCGCAGCCATATCGCCGTCGTATGCAGTGCTTTCAATCTTTGAAGGCTTGTCTGAACCGGCGTTTTCTTCCTTAATCAATGAGTCGTCAACTTCACTGTCAATCGAACCATTGGTTTCAGAAGAAACAATAAAAAGCCCCTCTTTAATCGTGGTGGCCTTTTTAATGAAACTGTCTTCATCTTCGAAATCAACATCTTCAAGAAGTGATGCAAGGCGTTCCGCATCGGTAGCAACCATGCCTTCTTTCAGGTCGTTGATTTTCAGTTGTTTTTTCAATTCTTTTGAATTTTTGCTCAGAATGGCATTGGTAGTAATTTGTTCTTCCAAGCTATCTTCCAGTTCAGCAATCTTGGTTGCAAGTTCAACCATAACATCGGTTTTTTCTTCTGGAAGCTGGATGTTGTGTTGTTCGAACAGGCCCTTCAAGCCAGAAATAAAACTCTCCGCAATTTCGGTACGAATGCCTTGCTCAACAGCCAATTTGTTCTGTTCCATCCACTGTTCAGCAACAAATGTTGTATAGGTATCAACATCACTTGCCAAATTTTCGCGGATTAACTCGACTTGTTCTTCCAATTTGGTTGCATATTCTTCTTCAAGACGCGCAACAGTTTCCTCTTGGATTGATTTTACTTTCTCAGAAACAACCGCTTCGAAGATAGTAGTAATCTTGTCCTTGGTTTCTTCTGTTAGGTCTTGACCGTCAAAAAGAGCGGTAATACCAACGGTTTCTTCAATTTGAGTTTCGTCTTTTACTGACATTTCAATTTCCTCTTTGCAAGACTTAAAGTCGGTTAGAGCCATCTATGATAGTTATTTATAAATCTTAAATTTTGTGTATTTTTTGAAGAAAATCTTCAAATACGAGTATCATTGTTTCTTCGAGTTTTGCTGGTTTTACAGACCCAGCAGCGGCGTTGATTTGTTTGCGGTGATTGTCAATTTCAACCTCTTTCAGCAAGCCGTTATTCCACACCCACTCGCGTCCTTCCATGATTCCACGAACATATGCATCTGGGGCAGACGGGTCAGCAACGATATCCCCAGCGGTGTTTAGCATGAAATCCGACTGCACTTCGTGGACACCATTAACCTCTTTTAAGCTACCCAATCCGCGCGAAGAAACACCAAGACGACCACCATCTTCCATCAAGCCGCGAGCAATTTGGCCGGATGGTGATGATGAAATTTTTGCTTTTCCGATATAGTTGTCGCCGTCCTTTCGCAACTCAACAATTCGGTGGGATACCCTATCTAGGTTAATTGTTGGTGTGTTTGGGTGGCCAAGTTCGCCATAAGCGCGATTCTGGTTTACCTGTTCGGCGATATACCTATTTACTTCACGCTCCATAATCGCAGATGGATATATACGACCATTGCGATTTTTTATATTGGCCTGCAAGAAAATACCTTCGATGAAAAAATCCTTTTTGCCGTTTTTCTCTTCTACTAGATAAGAAACATCTTCGGTTAATTCGGTAATAAGTTTCATCATCTTCGTCCTCTTAGTTTTTTTCGTTTCGCCGATAATGCGCGGCGTGTTGCACTGGAGTTTGATAGGCGTCTGGACTTAATGACTGAACGCTTTCTTTTTATTTTCGATGTTCCAGTGCGAAGTTTTCTTTTAATTTTCTTGTTTGCTATTCTTCGAGCCAGTCTTCTTTTTCTTCTTTCTGTCGCTTTTAGTCGAACTTCCTTTCCGCCCCGTATTGTAAATCCCGCCTTATCAGACACCCTCACATTGCGCTGAATTTTTCCCTTTCTTACGCGATTCAGTCGACGAATTGCTTCCTGTAGTTTGTTTGTTTCAAACTCTCGCTCTTCATCAATAAGCACGGAAATTTCATCAAATAGTTTCTCTGACAACATGTCAGCAAAATCTGTGAAATTCCGTTCTTCTATGTGCTTAATCAATTCTTTCCCAAATGACATGGTTGGTTCCTGTATTACAGATAACCGATTGCAAATGCACCATGAACCAAATCTGGATTATCAACATATTTCTTGCTTGTGATAACGATGGTTTTGCCTTTGTGTTTGATTGTCCAATGAGCAAATGGCTCGAACGAAAAAGAAACGGCTGATTTCTTGTATGCAGCTTCCAGTGGTTTTCTCATATCGACAATTGCGGCATCGCCAATAACAGACGCCACTTTTGCCAGAATTGGGTCTTCTTTGGATTCCCTGATTTCGTCGCAAGAACACTCATCTTCGCCATCTTCCATATCATCATCTTCCATATCATCATCATCATCTTCCGTAGATTTGGCTTCGGCGACAAAATACGAAGAAACTTCCTGTTTTTTTGCGGCAAGTTTTTCGAAAATTTTCGTAGAAATAGCCTGCGAAAACAGTGTTTTGTTTTCTGCTACCTTCCCGTCCTGAATATTTGTCACGAGTTCATATTCTGGTGAATGTTGTTTTTCGCTCATGGCGATTCTCCTGTGTTTCGAAATATTTATAAAATTAGAGACTTAGTGCCAATCCGGTGTTATCAGAAACGGCTCGGCGAAGGTCTTCTGCATACACACCATCGACTTGTTTTTTAACCGTGTAGTTCGACCCATGAATTCTGGCAAAGGTCAAATCATATGAGTCTGTTGCCTTGTTATAGGTAATGGTTAATGAATTTATCCCATCTTTTCCGCGCATCAATTGCATACTCAGCGTGGTGTTTCCCCGCTTGTCGCTACCATAAGCCAAATGTTTAGCGCCGGTCATGGTGATAAATTTGTTTTGTCCAAGCTGTTTCAAAATGATATCCGACTCAATTTTGCTTCGGTTGCTTTCTTCAACCATACAAGATATCCGTGAAGCGACTTCTTCTATTGCGTTATTCATTTCCGAACCCAAATTGTTGTGAGTCTCCACCAAAACCACCATCGGTATTATCATCAGCAACACCAGCGGCTTCTTTGGCTTTTCGTTCTTCTTCTATTTTTGTGTCTTGTTCTTCAATGTCATCATCGGTTTGTCTCAGTACATTCTTCCGTGCCCATTCTTCAGAGAAATACTTGCCAATGTATTGTTCAGCATCACCCATCAACGCAAATCGAGCCTGCATGATGGCAGCATCTTTCTCTTCTGTGATATAAAAATCTTGAATGTAGTCATACTGAATCTTATCGTAAATGGCGCTCCACTCATTTTCATTAATGATTTTTTTCAATATTAACTGTGTGCGAAGCGCGTGTAAGAACAGTCCATTAAAACGATTTCGCATCCTGTCAATGAATTTTGAAAATTTCAGTTCGTCTCTTGTTATGTCAGACGCGCGTCCCAACGAAATTGAGTTTTCTGGTTCTAATCTTGTGATAGGTACATTCAGCGATTTATACAGTTTTTTCTGCATGTAAATCACATCATCAATTTCACCAAGACTGGTTCCGCCCTGAAGCGTCGAAATCTCAGTACCCTTTCCCCCCTCACGGCGGGGTAACCAAAAATCTTCAAGCATTGACATGTAATCGTGGTCGTTGTCAACCTCACCAGTGACGGCGTTATATACCATCTTGGTCTTGTATTTGTTCATCATGTCGGCCACATATTGCTCTGCCTTTGTCTTTGGCAGGTTACCAACATCCAGATAAAATAATCTTCGCTCAGGCGCGCGCGCGAGGCGATAGATGACGGTGGCGTCTTCCAGTCGGGTAAGGTTATTCAGTGGCTTGATTGCTTTGTGTAAATGACTCAACACAAGTTTCTTTTCGGCATCCATCAAACCAGAAGTAACATTGATAATCTCTTCTGGTGCAATAATAACGGCCTGTCCGGTACTTCCGTATCTGAACTGTGTTGGGTTGTTGTAAATGTAGTATTCGCGATAACCAGAAACAACTTCGACGCCAGATTCGGTTCTTTTCTTAATAACTTCACGAACCTTCTTAAGGTGTAGTGGGTCTAGGCGACGCAATTCAACGAGTTTTGTTCCCTTTTCGTCCTTGATTTGGTGATAAAGAATTCTTCCGTCGATGTAAAACTCTCGGAAAATATCATATCCTTTTGACGAAAAACCAAGCAATGACATGATATAATCATGCTCTTCGCGAATCTTTTTCTTCACGCCATCCGACAAATCGACGCCATCAAGCACAATGTCGACTGGCTTCAAAACAGACCCAATAGTAATAGCGTCATTTACAATATATGAAATTGCTTCATCCACCTCAGCAACAAGCGCCATTTTTCGATATCGCTTAACCAAACTGTCTTGGTTATTGGCCTCACTGCCATCAATGTTTACATATGAGGAAACGACACCGCCAGCAGTAACGCCGTCTGTTTGAACTTCGATTGCACCATCGTCTTTTCTTGGTGGAGCAAAAGAAATATTGACAGATTCGATGTCCTGTTTTTCGGTGGATTTTTTAGATACTCGAAACTTAAAGTCGTATCCGAAAACTTGCATATTGATATGTCCTTGTCAAGAAACACTGGGGCTGTTCGCCCCAGTGTGCGTCAATATTTATTGGACATTATGAAGTGGTGTTTGAACTCCACGAAGTGACCTGCAATGTAACAGGGAATTCTTCGATGGTGTCGTTTGTATCAAATGCCAAATCAATCTGACCAACTTCACTCGGCCAAATGCCTTCCATTTTGTATTCTTTCAACACTTCGCCCTTTCTGCCAAGTTGCTGAACAATACCATCAACATACAACTGGCTCAAATCGAGTGAGCTAAAGTTTTCTGAATGACTGTTGATTGCATTTGACCAACGCTCGAACGCGTCTCTCAGCATGAAATCGGTATCGTTGAATACTGTCAGTGACCATTCAATATATGTTCTATCGCCAGGAACTGGCAGAACACGACCTTGGAATGGAACTTGGATTGGGCCAATAGTGGAACTTGGTAGTGCGGCAGAACGACACAAGAATGCCATCTTTCTCGTTTCTTGTCCGCTAGTTAGCGCAACCGTAGGGAACGGAAGAATCACTTTGTATAGGTTAGGGCGAGCGCCACCACCAACAAGTTCTGCCTTAAATTGATTAATATTCACTCGATTTCTCCTTTATTATGCGCCAACTTCTTCGAACGACACGCCAGTGCGAACCGCAATGAAGTTCAGTCGAATGAAATTAATTGACCTAGCTGGTTTGATATAGATATCACCAACAAACTCGTTTCTGTCAATCACTTCCGGTGTGTTGTTTGTTGTATCGGCAACAACTCGGAAGTCATAGATACCACGACGGCCTTGAACATCACGCAAGAACGGCTCAACCATGTTCTTGAACTGTGCGCGAGTAAACTCGTCGTTGAATTCAAACAACTGATATTTTGCTGCTGTAGCAATCGCCTTTTCCAACACAATAAACAGTCGACGAACATTGATTCTGTCGAACGCGCTTGGGCGAGACAACATGGTTTTGTCGCCATACAACACAGTGCCTTGACCAGAGAAATTAACCACTGGATTCACGCCATTCTTGTACAGTTCATCGCGCTGAGTTTGGTTCGGGCTGTATGCCAACTTGACAACATTCTTAACCAGACCGCGATTAAAACCAGCAATCGAATACCAAGGGTCGGAAACATTGTCGGTATATGCGGCCAAGCCAGCAATATCACCGTTCAATGGAACCCAACGGAAGGTATCGTTGTATCGGTCGTATTGTTTTTTCCAGTTATTGTCCATGAAGCCATATGAAGAGCTATTGAACTGGTTTCTGAACGCAACGGTATCAGCAACTTCGTCACCTGGATTGTTTACGACATCAGATTTTTCTGGGGAAATGAATACCACACAGTCTTTTCTGTATTCGCCGATATTGTCCAGAACCCATTCTGCTTGTACTTGGGTGGCTGGGCCTGTAACAACCAACGAAATGTCAACCTCTTCGGCATTTCTGAACATTTCATATCCATCGGTGATATCAACACCAATGTTATCGTCAACCCCGCCAGACAATTCTGCAAAGAATTCGTTTTTGATTGTCAGCGTACCAGCGACTTCCAACGGCAACAACATATTAATCATGTTTGGTGCTGTTCTGCTATATTCGGTGCCTTCCACCAGGGTAGAAGTACCAATGGTAACAACCAAGGTATCGTCCGCATCGAAAGGTGCGGTAGTCGTAATGGTTGCTGGGGTAACAACAACGGCAATTGTTCCGCCAACTGGGAAGGTAGCACCACCATTCAGTAGGGTGAAGTCCAATTCGTCTGGTGTTGGAGACGCGTTAATTGTCTTGGTGTAGTCAACGCCTTCCACCAACTCAACTGGGCCAGAACCAGAATCGAAAGTAACATACAACAAATCTGTTCCAGAAATGTCAGTTGTCAGTGCAACAACACTTGGGTCTAGTGCAGCAACAACAGTTGATTCCGAAGAAATTGAATTGGTTTGGCTTGCATTGGTGAACGCGGTTTCGTCTGCTCCACCACCAACCCAAATGTATCTGGATTGCTGGGTGATGACATCTTTGTAGTACACATTCGAACCATCCGAAGACTGGGTACCAGCAACAGTTGACAAGAATGCAAATTTTTCCAAAATATTACCGGCGATACCAGTCCATGTACCGTCACCGTCAACAACTACCAAATGAATTTCGTTTGCTGCTGGGGCAGAATCAAACGCATCAGCGAATGTCCATGAAGAATAGTTTGCTGAGTTTTGGGCATACACTTGCAAACCATTTCCAAGAGAACCAGGATATTTTGCAAAAAATTCTGAGCCATCAAGAACGATTCCGTCAATCTTATTTTCATAATCAGTTTCGTTTTTGATAAGAACGCCTGTTCCCGAAGAACCAGCGTTTACGGCAAGAGAACCAACAACACGGACAGTTTTCAGGTTATTTGAATATGCCAAAAAGTTGGCAGCACTGAACCATGATGCCGCAGTGTCGTTATCTGGCTTGCCGAATCTTGCAGCAAGTTCGGTTTCGGATGCGATAGTTACAATCTCTTCAACCGGACCCCATACGAAAGGACCAGCAAACGCACCGATAGAAGTTGAAACTGCCGGAACCCCAAGGGTAAGGTCAATCTCATTTACATCAATAATTGGACTTAGATAGAAGGCCATCGAAAATCTCCCTAGTAGGAATTCTGAAAAATATTCAGTATATGAATGTTCCTACAGGTATTTATAAAAATGGTTTGTTGGGAAATCACCATTTGGCGCTTGTCCAGCGAGTGCCATCAGAATCGACAAAACTGCTATCGCTGATTCCATCAGAAAAAATACCAACCGGCGTCAATTCTTCTTCTAACATCCTCATTTGGTCTTCAAACAATTTTTCACGAAAATCATGTTCCATGTAATCTTTGAAAAACTGCTGGGTGGTTAGCCATGCAAACAAAACCAGTGTCATGGCCATATCGTCGTTCTTGCCTTCTTCGGCGGCGTATGAGCTTCCTTTGGAAATGAAGGTGGTTAGCTCGGACACCGTATCAAAATCGTTCAAAATCAATCCATCGCTTTCTACGAGCGTCTTTAGGGTCGAACATCCAATGTTCTTGACTTGTGGGCTGGTTTTTACCCCAAGCTTGGAATTTCCGGAAAATCCACCACCAATAATTTGACCTTTCTTTGTGGATGTGGTAGTGAAAAACACATTTTCGTATTCCAAATCATGGTACAAGATTTCGGCAACTTGGCCACCGATATCATTCACCTCAACCAACACATCGGCCTCGTTGAACATCTTGGCCACTTTGTAGATGATTTGCGGATACATGATTGGTGCAATTTTATTGTCTTTGTATGCGGCGACTTGTTTGTATGGAAAACCAATCACATCAAAAACAGAAAACGCACTGTAGTCCAATCCAACACCGCGCGCCACATCAACCACAATTGTGTATTTTTTTTCTGGCTCCGGTTTTTCGAAAAATTTTATGTTGTTTGAAGTGGATAATGGATTGTGGAATGCCAATCTGGCCAGCACATGACCAGAAATAAGAGTGTTGGCACTACCCAAGAAAAGACATTCGTGCTCTTGTTCAAACTGCTTTTCGCTAGTGTTGGCAATAGTCTCTTCTTTCCATTCTTCATCACGACCAGGAACATCTTGCCAATGCACACGAATCGGAACATATGAGTTTCTACCTTCGGTTGCATCGGTCCATAGTTTGTAAAACAGGTTCATGCCATTTGGGGTAGAAACAATAATAACTTTCGTGTTTTTACCAGAAGCAATGGTGGGATAAACGGACTCAAAAAATTCTTCGGCCAAATTGTTACTAACATGCGCAAATTCGTCAAGGAAAATCAAGTTGTATGAGTTACCACGAACTGAGCTTGAACTGGTGGACGCCGCAACGACACACGACCCATTTTCGAGTTCAATCTTACCTTTGTTCCATGTGCGCACACCTTGTTGTATCCATAAAGGAAGATTTTCATATGCAGTGCGCAATCTTCCTAACTGTTCTCTTGCAAGCGAACCTTTGTTTGCCAAGATACAACAGTTCTTGTCCGCTTGGAACAGCACATACCACAACATAAAACCGGCAATCGCGGTGACCGACTTTCCAACCTGTCTTGGACACAATGTAATAGCAAAACGATTTTTGTTATATGTTTCAACCATCGTTTTCTGGAAATCAAACATTTTGAAATCCATTAAACCGTGGTCTAGGTTAATGATTTTTACATATTTTTCGATGAAGTAAATTGGGTCTTCTGAGCACTTGATATATTCCGCGATTTGTTCTTTAGTAAAACCTACGGTGTTGTACATGCCCTTTAGGTTTGGGTTGTTTTTGTATGTCTTATACTCAACCCCAGCAGCATCGGTAACTTTGGTGGCCATTACTCACCACCATCTTTCAGTTGTTTTAGCATTTTCTGTAGGTCGGCTGTGCTTCCCACAAATAAATTATTATTGACCGTTTGTGGGTTCTTTCCTTGTTCGGGTTCTTTATCTTTCTTGATTTTTTCTGTGCGCGCATGTACTTCCAGCAAGTCTTTTGACATGTCAGAAATGTTTTTGATTAGTTGGTTTGCCACTTCATACGCACGCGGGTGTTGGCTGAGCTTTGCGATTTCCAAAATATCTTCCAGTGCATCACCGGCTCTCGAAATGGTGGCGCGAATGGTTTCACGGCTCTGACGATAGTCTTCGTCCAAATCGGCGGACATTTGAGAATCCCCCGTGCGCGCGGGTACACGGGCGCTCTCGCGCTCGCGCGTATCTTGGTTTGCTTCTATTATTTCGCCGGAAATTGGCTGTGCGTGGTCTTCGTTTGTTTGGTCTATATCAAAAACTTCACACAAAATTTTATCATGATTATTATCAATAGACATTATTCTATCCTAGCAAGTTCCACCATATCAACAGTGACATCATCGGCTTCGGTATTATTAACAGAAACCTCCACATTGTTAGTCAAATCCAGTTCTGCGGAAATGACATGCGAAACCACATCACCAACAACAGCACCCTGTTCAGAAAAAACGGTTGGCGAAGATGGATTTTTGTGGGCAATGGTGAATTCATATACACCGGATGTTCCGGCTGTCTGGTTAGAAACGGTTACCAGATATTGGATTGCCCTAAAATCCGCAATGGATATGGATAGAACAACTTTCGATGTTCCGGCCAATACTATGTCTGTTATCTGAGCCATTATGCCACCACCGTTTCTATTTTCGTAGTTCGTACCGTTATTCGGTGTAATTCGTTGTTTGTTATCAATACCCTAAACACACCATCCACAATATCAACCGTTATGGTATGAGAAATCGAATCACCAACCACCGAGTATTTATTAAAAACCGGCAAAATTCCGTTGCTGTGTGAAGCAATCAGTTCATATGACTGCACATCGGTATTATCACTTTCTTGCACAGTAACAAAATATTTTGCATTCTTTACTTCGGATACACTAAACGAATCAACCACGACTTGTTCTGTTGGTGTGATATCCGTCTTGGTATAAACCGCGCCGATTGGTGGTTGTGATAGACATGTAATTGTTGATATTCCACCAGTACCGACGGCGGTTGATTCGGCGATAATATTGGCAATGGATGTTTCGATGATTCCGCCAGAATTTGATACTGCTGGATACAAATAACCTTTGACCGCAAAACTCAACACCCAAGTCAATGCGCGCAAATCATCAAACGCAGACTCGTATGTGTCTTCTAATGTTACGCCAGTCAATTCAATTTTGATATCGGTTGCGACACCAAGTTCTTCCAAATCCTTTATTGTTACCGTCAATGTTGGGGTAAAAAATGGTAGGATTTGTTCTGCAATCTGCAACATGTCGTCCATGTTTTTTGTCATGATTGCCAAATCAAAATCCCAAATAAAAGGAACTCTGTTATATGAATATGCCGAACTAGATGGGTCTGAGCAGTTTCGAAGCTTAATGCCGGATTGTAGTTTTCTTGAAGAGTCGTATGTAATACCAATCAAATCATACGCAATCCTCGGTAGCACCATTTGAATTCCAGTGTCAACACCAAGCAATGATTTGTCTTGTTGCAATCTGGTCAAATATGCTTGGTGTGGCCCATATGACAATGGAACCTCAATGGTATCTACGACAACACCGTTGTTATCTAGTCGTTGGATGGAAATATCATTAAACAGCGAACCAAACGCTATTGATATTTTTCTTGTTATTTCGTGATAGAAATACGGCCCAATCATCATAGATTACCAAATGGGTTGTCTTCGGTGAAGTCGACAATATTACTTGCTTCTTGCTCGATAATGTCATTTCGGGCGAACGGGTCTTTCGAACTATCATCCGCATTTTCAAAAATATCTTCAACCGAGTCGATTTCCGGATATCCAGTATCCAATACCTCTTGGCTATATTTGAACATTTCACAAGATAGCTTAAACACGGTCAATGAACCAAGAGGATAAAACGGACTTTCGTCCTCCACATGAGTAATCTCCAACAACCCTTTTGACATGGGAAGCCAAATCAAATCACCCTCCCTCGGCCTTTCCAAATTTGGAAAAACCTCAGCAAATCGACGCCGCGCAACAACAAAAGTTGCCTTGTCTTTGATTGATAGTCCAAATCGAGACAAGAAATCTGCGTCTCCCTCAAATCCATCAACAGACTCAATTAACATTTCAATTGTTTTGGCGTCGTTGAATTGAGACTCAATGTCTTCGTTATAAAACGAGTCCAGATTCACAACCTCACGGTGTGAGTACAATATATCCATACCATTGAACTTGATTGTTTCAATGGTTAAGTCCATCAACATGTTTTGTTCTGGTGATGCCGAGTGAAATCCAGTCCACGGGTTGGTCGCCATATTTTACCCCTTAAAGAATTCAATTGGTGCCGAGTGTCCGGTCAACAATTCTTCTTCCAGCAATCGAATTTCTTCTATGGCCTCGTCATATATTTCTTTGCCGTTCATCGTGATGCCACCTGGCAAAGAAACATTGTTGAATTTTTTCATATTAATGCCCCATTGTTTTTTAATGAGAGCGGTTGCATATTCTTTTAGCCATCGGTCAGACCAAACATCCGGATGTTGTTCGACATCAACCAACTGGTATGCTTCCATAATAACCACACTTTTATCTGCGCAAAATTCTTCCCAGTTCATTTCAATTTTCAGTCTGTTCATGTGTTTGTTGAAAGAAATGACGGGTGTTCTGTCGAAGAAATAATTAAACAAGTCGATGTGTTGGTTTGCGATATACCAATCTTGTAGCGCAGTGCCAACATTGGTGATTTCAAACACCTCGTCCAGCATGAACTGATATCGGGCATTGAATAATGGGTCGGAATAATATCCAGTCGTATTAAACGGTAGTAACCGAACGACGCTTTGCACAGTTTCCGGTAATACGATATATCCACGATTTATGTCTTGTTGCGTGACAACATGCTTCATGAACACCTTTTCTGTGCCCTCGAAGTGGTGTTCTGCATATAGCAGTAATGCGTCATCAATGCGGTCTTCTACCTGGACATCCTCGACATTGATTTCAATGACTGGCGCACCAAGCTTGCGAAGACAATATTGCTTAAAATTTTCTCTGTAGACAGATGGAGTTGTCATTTGTAGTTACCATTAACAAGAACATCCATAACCATGTCGCGAATGGTTGCGATTGGTATAGATGAAACGAGTCCTTTTTGCATAAACCCATCGTTATCAAACGGTGTATTTGGTGTACTAACTATATAGTCAAACAATCCAACAACATCACCAGACACAACACCCTCAACACCATAATTCACATATGCTTCCGATATGTCTTTTACATCGCTGATAATCATGAATGCTTGTTGTACCCCAAGAAAAGCATACATAATTGCTTCCACATATTGCATTCTGGCTTTTCTGGCTTTTGAAGAATTTTGGTGAAACCTCAGCCCATAGTGAAGTATTTCTTGTTGTGGTATCACTTGTAGTTGCTTGTCTTGTGATACCGCAAAATATTCAGCAGCTAATTTTTTTTCAGCAACGGAAAGATTTGTCCATCCTATCGTCGAAGCCAATATAGTAATTTCTTTCCTAATCACTTTGTAATCTTTTCCGGCGGTTGTTCCGAATTTGTGCCAATTTGTGATGCTAGACACATCTTTATAGCCGACAGGAACTTGGTCGCCGGTACCAACAACAATAAATTTTGGATTTCCTGCTAACTGGTCATTGTTGTATGAAATTTCTGTAATTGGTTTATCAGAAATCTTATATGCGCACAATCTCATCGTATTCTCCTAACAACAAAAACACCAGACACAAAAGACAATACCCCAACGGATGTTTTTGCTCGTAGCGATATCTCCACATTGCCATCAGACGAAATAATAGCCATAGTGTGCAATTGCACGGATGTTCCAGTGGAAGTTCTGTTTTGTGGCCAAGAAAATATTCTATTGCTGAGTGGGATATCCGTATTTCCATCGAAAATGGATATCACAGCCTCCTGTGATTGGCTATCTCCGTTTATTGTTGCAGAAGCAATAATTTCCCAATCACCGACAGGCAGTTGCATCGTTGTCCCTGTTATGACAATAAACGACTGCGATTGAATAACACTTCCGCCCAACTGGACTTGGAAAATTCCTGGCATCGCTTGTTGTTCTGGTTTTATATTCCAGTCAGAAAATTCGGACGCGTCAAATTGCTGGCCGCCATACATATAGACGATGTTGCCAACAATGCGATTGATTTTATATTCGCTGTCACCACGAACAACAGTCAATAGTTTGTTTGGATTTTGTGAAATAATTTGACCCAATGTAGCCATTATGATGGTCCCAAATATTTAATAGTAAATGAACACTGAGCGCCAAACAAAGTTCCGTTGTTGCCGGACGGTCTGTCACAAACAACCCTAAATTTTGTGGTTGCCGCAACACAGTCTGTTTCGATGACATAAGAGTGCATACCAATGTTTCTTCCTCCGGATGCGGATTGTCCCCTATTGGCAGAACCAGTCCCAGTAGACCTATTTATCCTGCTATATGCACCACCATCACTGCGCTCAATGTATGTTTCGAGTGAGCCTTCTAGCGAAAAAATTGCGTAATCCATTTGACCGTTGGATACCGCATGTAATTCATATCTCCCAGATTTCACACAAGTAAATTCATTACTTCCGCTTACTGTTATGATGGATGTGTCTGGGATTTCCACTCCGGTATAAGAAATAACAGTTGTTGTGGTAATCGGAATACTTCCGGTTGCCCTAGACACATGACTTCGGATTCTTGTCAATGCGGCAATGGCCTGTGCTATTCTCAGCGCAGTCCAAATTCGTTGAGTTGTTGCAGCGCCGCCCTCTGCCTCTGCTTGCGATATGATTGACGGTTGTCCGGAAATATTGACATCCCATGTTGCACCAACGGTTGCACCAGCAGAAATACCACCAAGTTTCGTTCTTTCTGTCGATGACATTATCACGCCAGACCCAGCGTCCGTAATTAAATCGAGAACCGGCTTGTTGCCATGAGTATGCAGACCGCTTCTTTCCGCAACCGTAATAATCGCACCAGAACCAACACTGGTTATACCATCAAGAACTGCTTTGTTGGAATGGGTGTGCAACCCACTTCTTTCCGCAGCCGTAATAATCGCACCAGAACCAACACTGGTTATACCATCAAGAATTGCTTTGTTAGAGTGGGTGTGTAAATTAGACCGCTCGGTTGCGGTAATAATTTGTCCAGAACCAACACTGGTTATACCATCAAGAATTGCTTTGTTAGAGTGGGTGTGTAAAT
>MUGE01000134.1:0-4580 GCA_002900545.1 Thermoplasmata archaeon M11B2D
GATGTTTTGCGATTGAAAAGGAAGTTGATAGATTCGTGTTATTCTTGGTAGCACCGGCTCCCCTACATTCATCAGCTGTGAGGTTGACCCGGGAAGTGTGAGAGAAACATAGGCGCCGGTATCTGCGTATTGCAGTTCTGACACTGCTATGATTTCGGTTTTTTTCTCAACGATATATTCTGGCCTTGAGGCGGTGCTTGCTGCCAGTCCACTTGCAAGCATTACCCCTAATAGGAAAACTGCTAGTAGTTTCTTCATGATATTCCCCTAGCAATCTTAACAGAGTATACTCTATATAAGGTTTTCTGAAAGAACACCATACAAAAAAAATTCAAGAATGAGTTGCCATTAATGTTTTATACCAAAATATGTTTACTTTTCTTGGATAATTCGGATGGGATCCTGCATGGGTAGTACGTATGTATTCTATTATACTGGCCAGTCTGCCTCATGTACGATACAGATACCAATCAACCAATCGAATCTAGGAGGGATTGTGTGAGAAGTGACGACCCAGATATCATAAAAACATTACGAAAAGAAGAGCGTCTTGGTAGACTTCACAGTCGTGATTCAGGAGGGCAGAAAATACCAGTGAAAGAAGAACGTGAAAACAACCATCTTGAGTCAATGTTCACCCTTCTAAGACATCGTATTGAAGATATGCCCACCATTGACCTTGGAGACCCTATCGAAAAATACCGGATTATCTTTGATAATTCCGCTGTCGCAATCATGCTTACCGATGAGAATGAACGGATTGTCCATTGGAACTCGTATACAGAAAAACTTCTTGGGATGGGAAGAGACGAACTGGTGATGAAACCAGTAAAAAACCTCTACCCTCAAGATGAATGGAAGAAGATACGCTCAGAAAACATCAGACAGAAAGGCATCAAATATCATATGCAGACAAAAATGATACGCAAAGACAACCAACTAGTCGACGTAGACATCTCCTTAAGCGTACTAAAAGACCATATCGGCAATGTTATCGGCTCCATAGGGATTATCAAGGATACCTCACAATACAAACAGATGGAAAGAGCCCTGCGGACCTCTGAAGAGACAGTTAAACAACTCTACGAAAAAGCCCCGGTCCCCTATGAAACCATATCACCCAATGGGACGATTACCAACGTCAACGAAAAATGGTGTCAACTACTAGGATATACGAAGACAGAGGTCATCGGAACCTCTCTCTTCGATTATATCCACTGTGAAGAACAGGACACGGTAAAATCTTTTTTTTATAATAAAATCACTAATGAAAAACCATGCATGGGCAGTCATGAATGGACCTATATAACAAAGAATGGTGAGCCACGAGTTTTTATCAACAATGATTTCCCCAATGTAGATGATAAAGGCGTGGTTCTTTCGATTAATTTCATGATGGATGATGTGACAGAACAGAAAAAAATTGAAGAAGAACTACGTAAGGCGCACTATTGGCTGGAGAGAAAAGTCCAGGAGCGTACCGTTGAGTTATCAAAACTCACCACGTCATTAAAAAAGAAAAACAATGAATATAAACGAACCGTAGGTGAACTTCATATCGAACTGGAGAAACTGCAGAAATCACAGAGGAAAATTGAGCAAAACTATACGAAGTTACGCAAACTTGATCGTGCCAAATCCAATTTTTTGACTATCACCGGTCACGAGCTGCGGACATCCCTGTCCACCATAAAGGGATATGCTGAGGTGTTCCTCATGAAAAGCCTTGGTCCGCTTAACGAAGAGCAGAAAAAAGGGTTGGGTGTTATGTTATTAAACACGAATCGGTTGACTCAACTCATCCAGGATGTTCTTGATATCACCCATCTTGAATCAGGGATGATGAAATTTAACCTGGGAAAAACAAATCTAAAAAAATTAGTTGACGATGCGATAAAAACATCCCAACCGGCAGCAGATACAAAACAGATCACCATCCGTAAGGATATCGCACCGGGGTTTCTGGAATTAACTATTGACAAGGACCGGGTGAAACAAGTGTTTATCACCCTGTTACATAACGCGATAGAATCGTCCCCGGACCATTCCATCATCACTGTCAGAGTCAGTAAAGAGTCAGATGACGTGTTATGTGAGATACACGACGCTGGTCATCGGATACCTTTGAACAAACAGAAAAAGATATTTGATATCATCTATCAAACCGATTCCGGTGGAAATCGGACGTTTGGCGAAAGTGGTCTTGGTCTCACCATTTCACGAGGCATTATTCTGTCCCATGGTGGACGAATATGGATTGAAAATGAGAACATCAAAGGAAACATCCTCCGATTCACACTACCCGTTAAATCGTTTCAACAGCGGGGAGGAAAACTTAAAGACGTTGATCTCTTCCGATTATAAAGAAACCTATTTCAGAGAAGACTGGAGATATGAGGCAGGATCCAATAAAAAAAGCGTTTTCCGAACATCTCTTTGAATATCGACATGTGGAACAAAAGAAATTGATTTTTTCTCTCTCGATTACCACTGTTGTCATGGTCCTGGAGCTTATCGGAGGATATCTGACAAACAGCATGGCGTTGCTGAGTGATGCAGGGCATATGTTCACCCATGTGTTTGCATTACTCATCGGTCTTGCTGCGATCATCATCGCACGAAAACCACCGTGTCATCATCGCACATTTGGGTTATATCGTGCTGAGGTGCTGGCCGCGTTTGTCAATGGATTGTTCCTTCTTGCGATTGTTGGAATCATCATCTATGAGGCGACTCTACGGCTGCTCTATCCTGTTGAAATCCTTGGGCTGGAGATGCTTCTTATCGCATGTATTGGTCTTTTGGTAAATCTCACAAGTATCCTTATTCTAAGAGGTTCCCATAAAGAAAACTTGAATATTAGAAGTATCTTTTATCACATGTTTGCAGATGCGATCTCATCGGTTGGAATTGTCATTGCCGCTATTGTTATTATGTTTACCAACTGGACGTTTATCGATCCGTTCGTAAGTATCGGTATTTCTGCAATCATACTGCTTTGGGCATGGGGTGTCCTAAAGGACTCAACAAGAATACTGCTTGAAACGTCCCCGAAAGGACTTAACATTGATATGATCTCTGATGACCTGAAGAAGAATTTTTCAGAAATACGAGAACTGCACAATGTGCATCTCTGGTCGATCACCCCAGATATGTTAGTATTTTCCGCTCATGTACAAATCAATGAAAGTAAAATTCAGGAGAAACAAGAAGAGGTTATTTCAAGAATAAATGATTATCTTTTTCAGAAGTACAATATCATTGAATGTACCATTCAGATCTGTTTGGAACACGGATCTGAGGTATGCAATATCGATAAATAAGGAGGCTAATGGTCATCAGATTTTATGAGGTCTTCATAAACTGTGCCATGTTACCCGCAAAAGTTGCAACAAAGGGATACACCCCAAGGCTTAGACTCCGTATTGTCCTATATCCCATATTAGAAAGAGAACTAAAATATCGAGTTGTTTCTCTAAACCCATCTTCGAGTTGTTCTTTGGTCATGTTTCTTGGTTGAAACACAACGTTTTTTCGATTGTATTTTGACCAATCCCTTGTAAGGATGCGCCCTTCATTTTCCAGTCGATTGAACAAAGGAGTACCAGGATAAGGAGTAAGAAGTGCGAAATTCACCGCATCAATACCCAGTTTTCCAATGTGTGATTGCATCATATGAAATATATCAGGAGTGTCTTCGTCAAAACCCAGGACAAATGTGCCAAAGACCGCCATCCTATGATGATGAATTTTTTTTACAGCGCGTACATAATCCTGAACCAAGTTTGTTTTTTTATGAGCACCGTTTAATGATTCCTGGGAAACCGTCTCAAATCCACTAATCCACTCGATACATCCTGCTTCATGGGAAAGACGGAGCAATTCGTCATCCTCAGCCAAATCATCAACATTGCCTCCACAGATAAACTTCTTCCGCAATCCCTTCATACGTCGAAACAATTCTTTTGTGTATGAGAGATCGATGGTTAACGAAAAATCTGTGAAAAAAAAGATTTTTTGCTTAAGGGATGCTATTTCCTCGACAACATCGTCTAGAGACCGAGTCCGAAAGACAGCACCGTCCCTGATGTTTGCATCCTGGCAAAAATCGCATTTGTATGGACAACCTCGTGTCGCTTCTATGGAATTTGTCAACTGAAGGCTTTTCATTTTTATCTGATATGTGGAAGGAAGTACTAATGAATCACGAGAATCAACTGACGTATAAAATGGTTGAAGAGATCCTGTTTCAATATCGTTCACAACGGTTGGCCAAAGAGTCACCGCATCACCAACAATGACACTGTCTGCATGTTGTTTTGCTTCCTCGGGCAATGCAGAAGGATGATATCCACTTAGCACAACCTGTTTACCTTTTTTCCGAAAAGCATCAGCGATTTCATAGGCTCTTGGGGCAAGAGCTGTCTTAAAGTTGATATGGATGACATCATACTCAGCAGTGAAATCGATTGTACTATTGCCTTCTTGAATGGTCAGATGATGAGATACAGGGGTGACTGCTGCTAACTGTCGGGCGGTAATAACTGTTGGTACAAATGAAAACGAATAGAGGAACGAAC
>MUGE01000135.1:0-4562 GCA_002900545.1 Thermoplasmata archaeon M11B2D
AATTAGAATCCTCATAGTAGATTAAAAAAAGAGTTATGACTTTTTAAGCTTAGCGTATAGTCATTATGTAAGGTAGGATACCTATTTCTTTACTAAAACGACGCATGGTGGAAAACGTAGGCTCCTCCCTTTGTCCGTTCTCATCGATTTGGAAAAAATATCCAAAGGAACAGGATGATTTTTCTTTTCTCGTAGAGAAAAATCTCGCGGAACGTACGGATCGTTCATATATACAGTATCCTCGTTTAACCCAGTAATAACAACCCAGTGGAAGACGTTTTCACCAAGAATAGGAAATAAATTTATAAAAACAATAGGGGGTATTGACTGAGAAAGTGCATCACGGATTATTCCAAGATTCTCGAAACCATACCGAATCGGGACGTCTAAGCGCTGAGATTTTAAGGACAGTATGGTTTCTATAATGTTTGCGAGTTGAGGGAATCGTGGATAACAATCTGAGAAAGGAGTCTTTTGGTACATCTCTGCTTTAAATCCATGTTGTACTGCGGTTGCTGCCAATCCGAACTGAAACGTGCCTCCCAAAAAAAATAGCGAATAACTCTTTTTCCATAGTTGGAATTCACATTTCCGTGATAACTCAAAGGAAGGATCCCAATATTTCATGATCATCATAAGGCAAGCAGGACCACAGGTGGCAGCCTTTGTTTGCTGAAAATAAGGAACATCCAGGAAATGAGAATCCGAATATTTGGTTGGCATAGGTACTGATATCTGCGGCGTTTTTAAATACGCACGGACGTATGAATCTTTGTTACTTACTCACATTGGTCGAAGCGTCCCAGCGAATACCTGCCAGGCAAGAGCGGATTTTGCAACGAGACTTAAAACGATGTACATGCGTTCGCCATAAAGATAGTCCTTCCATTTTCCGATTTTCTTATACTGTAAGAACATGTTGATGGCAAACAGATTGAAAAACACCGCGATGGTGATAAATATCGCTATGACAAAATCTGGAACAGACCCTGCGGTGATAAGAGGAATGAAGATGACGACCCAGGGGACAAAACCTGCGATGCAACCGATATTGTAGGAGGTCCAATTCGTTTTAGTCGTTGTTTGATTATGCAGCTCCATCATCAGACCCATGAGGTTCATGACCGCGGTAAGGGTAAATAAGGCAAGCAACGTCCCAATATCATAGATTGTCACAAGCATCGCGATAATGAAGATCATCAGCGATGCACTAAACGAATATTCATACCAACGGGCAGGATTGATATGGTTTTTCAGATTCTTTACATACCATTGGTAAAGAACTGTTGCGATGAGGAGATGGGCAATAGCGGACATGAAAAGGAATAGGGCGACCAGCGGTCCAATCTGCACGTTAAAAAAGGTTTCAGAGACCGGTGAAATCGTGTTAGTGATTTCGTTATATTCGGGATGCATATAGGTCAAAGGAAGGGTAAATGCATTGCTTAATATCAGCATTAAAAAACCCTGGATCATATGGATAATGCCCATGACTGCGTTGAAGATTCGTAATTTTTTAAATCGTTTATCATCAAGCGTAGAGAAACACTCTACTTTAGTAGGATCGCATGTCCCTGCGGGAACAGTGAATGTCCCATAGGTCTTGCAAGAAGGGCAGGTCACATACATTTTTTCATTTGGTTCACCGTTGATGGTAAATTGATGGCTGCATTTTGGGCACATAATTTTCATTTCAGACATGTGTATAATCTCCCTCAATCACTTGAAACAAAGAAATCATAGTGACTATATCTGCTTTTCGGATGCGCGTTGTTACCAAAAAATGCATAATAAAATATATTTATATAGGGGGACAAAGTTAGATACTTATATGAAAAGAAGTATTGCGTTATCCTTAGCGCTTACGTGTGTTTGCCTCTGTCTTTTCCCAACCGTCCTTGCCCACGTACCCTATTTAGAGCGCCGTGATTTTTCTGTGCAGCAACCGTTCACGGTACGAAAATCCATCACGCAATCGATAGCGGTCTATTCATGGTTGGAAACAGATTGGGTGAATCCATCAAACGACATCGATGTATATAGTTTTACGATAACGGATCAGCCTTTACGGATTTTCCTTGAGGTTATTGTACCGGTCTGCGACGGGTTCTATGCGAATTTCACACCATGGTTTGCACTTGTTGGTCCTGGGCTTCCACCACCGAATCAAACACTGCCATTTGATCTACCGCAAGGATACGGCGTGATAGTAAAACAGGACGTCCCACCAGGCAGCCCCCGAGAGGAGTTCTATGAGCCATTCGGTGGAAAATCATACTACCAGGGACCTCGGTTCGACGAGACATTATACGTCTGGGGGACCTATTATGTGTATTACTGGGATCCGTACGAAAAAGGAGGAGATTATGTTGCTGTTTTAGGGTATAAGGAACAGTTCCCCCCATTGGATATCCTCCGAGCACTCATCAATACTCCTCTAATTCGCCGTGGTCTTGAACTGCATCTTCCCTAAATTTTTTAAGAAAATATGATTGAAAAGATGTTTTAACACATCAAAAAGAAAACATCAAGAACACGCTGAGATGCGTGCATTCAATACACAACAAAGTGACGGGAATGAATTTTGTTTATGTTTAACTATTGAATCTGATATGGATGAATCATCGTGCTGCATCTGTTATTTTGAGAATTTGTACGTGTTCGAATTTCTGAACAATCTGATAGCTCTTCACATGAACTTCTATAAGTGTACAAAGGGGATCTTTAAGAAACAGCGACAAATCAGGATGTTTTTTTAACAACAATTTTTTATATTCTTCGTTGCGATCTTTTACCTCTTTTGCGGTTCCTAGCGCAGTGACGGTAACAGCATCAGAGAGATCAGCAGGAGTGTTTTCACGATTATCAATTAACACCGCGATATGCTCGTTTTCATTGATATTATGGTATTTTTGCGTGTCTCGTTTGGTGGCAAACACGATAACCCGCAAATCAGATGTAGATGTAAATGCGACAAGATGTGTGTATGGTTGTTGATTGTTCTGCGTCGCGATGACCGCAAATCGTTGATGCTCAAATAACTGTTGTATTTGACGTCTCAAATCCTTTTCATCCATAGAAAACTCCTTGTTGGTTTGAACGGATTAAACGGATATCAGATTCCACTAGTGTAAGCGCTTCTATTGCGCTTCGTTCTTTATCTTTAATCTCCAGCATTACATCAAAATCATATGGTTTTGATTCAAACAGAAACCCAGCGAAATCAGAGCGGTCAAGATGCTCTGCATGTGCTCCTTTTGCCATGTACGGCTTCTGTGAACTGTAATCAACCATTGGAACCCCATCTTTTTCCATCCAGGTTTTTTTACAAGATTCCAACACGTGACCGAGTGATTCGTTATTGTTACGTAACGTATGATGAAAATAATCAAATAAAACAGGGATTTTGATTTTGTGATGAATCAGCAGACAATCCTGGATGCTATAGCTTTTTTCATCATTTTCTATAACAAGTCGACGCTTAAGAGAGTCATCTAATGATTGAAAACGATTAACAAATCGCATCATGCTTTTTGATTTCTCACCATAGACGCCACCAACGTGAAGCTGTATTTTTGCTGATGTATCAAGACCCATGAGATCAAGGACTTTGGCATGGTATGCTATCTCTTCGACACTACGCTGAAAGACATCCTCCCGAGGGGTATTCAGCACGATGAATTGATCAGGATGCATCGAGATACGCATATCGTTTTTCATGATGAACCGGCCGATCTCTTCGAACCGATTCTGAAACACCGTCTGCCAGGGGAACAAACAGACAGGGTGAGACGCAAAGGGGATAAGATCTGAGGAAATTCTGAAAAAGAGCAGTCCGTGGTCGAGATTGAATCGTAATATATGGAACAAGCAATCAAGGTTATTTCGAATGGTCTGCTGCAGTCTTTCTTCTGAATACGAGCGTAAGCGGAAGGTGCGGTCTCCCTTACAGGCAAGGGAGCGGTTAATGCATGGGTATCCTATTTTCATTTCCAGAAATCTCTCACATTGCTTGCTTTTATCGATTCAGTATCAAACAATTCATCAGGATATGGTTGAAAAAAGGTCTGCGGGAGAAGATATGATTGATCAAATCGTATCGCCCAGGATCTCACAAGGTTAATTAGGACACTAAGAGGAATCTGACCTCCACGGAATTTTTGTAAAAGCCTTGCATAGAACTGTTTTTCATTTTCTTTGAGATCCTGTGAGACATATCCGAACACATGATTGAGGACGTTGATTTGGGAGGTATTCCGCGGCGCCTTAGAAAATGCATTGTGAAGATGTTGCTCGTACTCTGAAAAGACAGCAGGCAGTGGTTGTTTATTTTGATTTGCAAGGATGTTTCCAAGGTTTCGTAGCTCTTTTTGACTGTATCCCATCAGTAAAAATTTATTTTCAGTATGAAATCCAAGCAGTGGTTGTAACAATCCAACTTGTTTTATCCTACGGAATCTAGAGAATGTAAAAATTTTTGTAAAATAATGCTCTCGTATAACTGGATTTTGTAGACGCATCTCATCTTCAATTGCTAAAAAGGGAAAAAATCGTATAACGTA
>MUGE01000136.1:0-4561 GCA_002900545.1 Thermoplasmata archaeon M11B2D
CCCGTTGTTCTGGCGGATGACATCCTCAAAACAGGTGGACGTCGTCACAGGAGTGACGGTTATTCCCCCTTTCGTCTCATATGTGATGTATTTACCGACAAGCGACAGCGATTTGTCGCCCCAGATGTACGACCCGTTCTCATCAATGAAAATCGCACGATCCGCATCACCATCCAGTCCAATACCAAACGATCCGTCACTCTCAGAGACATATTGCATAAGTTTTATGAGGTTCTGAGGGGTTGGTTCTGAGTGCCGTCCAGGAAAGGTACCATCAAGGTCGCAGTGCAGTTTCGTCACCCTGCATCCAAGTTTTTGTAAAAGGAGAGGCGCCGTGCGGCATCCTGCACCGTTTCCACAGTCAAGAATCACATGGAATCGCTGTTTTTTTATAGCGGCGATATCGACTCTTGAGACAATACCATTGATATAGAGGTCTATCGCACCATCCCAGGTGGTTAGGGTACCAACGGTTCTCCAATCTGAGAGGGCGTACTGCTTTGAAAAATAGATGGTTTCGATGGTCTCCTCAACATCCTTCGTAAGTTCAGCCCCATCGTCTGCTGTCCCTTTTATGCCGTTAAATTGAGGCGGATTATGCGAGGCAGTGATAATGATCCCGGCGTCAAACCTTTTCTCTTTAACTGTATATTGTAGGGTCGGTGTGGGGACAAGTCCGATGTCGACGACATTACATCCTGTTGCGAGAAGACCTGCGTTGATGGCGGATTTCAACATATGATTCGAGAGTCGTGCGTCAGTTCCAACGGCACAGACTGGGCGAGGAAGCGTTTTTCTTAGATAGGTGCCCCAGGAGTTCCCAATACCTAAGGCAAGCTCACAATTCATGTCTTGATTGACGATGCCTCTGATACCATTGGTACCGAACAGTCGTGTCATGGCCTCTTCAACCTTTATGTTTTTGCTTGCATATCTTGTACTATTTGTTGTGTTTTTGTCATAAACCGGGTTGTCAGCTCAGATAGAATTTCCATGGTATCCGCTTCAACAGTTAATCGGATGACAGGGCTAGTGTTTGATGCACGGATCAGTACCCATCCGTCCTTGAAATCAACTCGGACGCCATCCATGGTGTTTACCTGCGAATATTCATTAGACAGTGTCTGTTTGAGGTGATTGATGACCGTAAACTTAAGTTCATCAGCACAGTCAATTTCCTCTTTTTTTATCGGATACCTTGGGATTTCTTTTACCAGATCATGTAAGGGTTTTTTTTCCTGCGTAAGGATTTCTGCTATCTTCAGAGGGACTACAAGAGCATCGTCAAAAAGGAAATAATCAGGAAGGATAATATGTCCAGATGATTCAATGCCAAGCGGTGCCTGTTCCTGCTTTGCCTCCAGTGTTAAAAAGGTGTGACCAACAGGTATTTGTTTGATTGAAAAACCAAGGGGTTCGAGCTGCTCTTTGACGGATTTGGAGCATTCAACGTTGACGATGATGGTCCCTTTCTTCGTTTTTAGTCCATGCTTTCCGATGATGATGCCGGTTTGATCCGCGGAGAGTATCTGTCCTGTGTTATCAACAATGACTGCCCTGTCCCCATCGCCGTCGAATGCGACACCAAAGTCAGCGTTCTGTTTCTTCAGGGTAGTGACAAGCGTCGTTAGATTCTTTGGTTTTGGGTCTGATGGCCGTTTTGAGAACGTCGGGTCTGGGTTGCAATAGACCGGTATGACCTGGAATCCTAACGCGGAGAAGATCTCTGGTGCGGAAAGGGTCATGCTTGCGCCACCGCAGTCAAGGACGACAGTGAGTTTATTTTTGTTTCTGAAACGAGAAAGGAAGAAGGTTTTATAGGAGGATCGCGCATCGATGGCGTCTACCTGCCCGATGGCATCCCAGGAAACCAACTCGTAGGAATTCTGTAGCACAAGGTCTCTGATCGCCATGAGCCGTTCTTCGGGGAACCCGACCCCATCACCGTAATAAAACTTAATCCCATTCCACTCAGGGGGCAAATGACTGGCCGTGACAAACGCAATCAAATTAGCCTTCATCGTTCCTCCAGCAAAAAGCGTCTGTCCAAATGACGTCGTCCCCGTGTATTTGATATGTACTCCAGTCGCAGTGACTCCCGCGATGAACGCGTGTGCAAGAGGTAGGCTTGACTGACGGATGTCGTTTCCAACGGTGATGTGCGTCCCTTTCATGGTGTGTCGTACGTAGGTGCCTGCAGCAAGACCGATTTTGTAAAACACCTCAGGGGAAATGTCCTTGTTATACAATCCTCTGATATCATATGCCCGGAATATTTGTTTTGAGATAGGCTGATTCATAAGAGGGCACATGAGCTGCCTGTTATAAAAATCTGTGTGAGAGCCGGGTTGGTTTATTCACCAATCACGTTTCCAATTTGTTTACTTGGGTATCCTTCTGGAATGGGCTTGTTCCACACGACTGTGTTGTCAAGTGTTGTGTGTTTCTCAAGTCGTTCATTATCACCAACTGCAACATTTCGCAATATCGATCCATCGCCAATCTCACTATGTTCACCAATCACGCAGTGGTCTAATGTCACGTTTTCCCCTACGATGGCATTGTCAAAGAGAACACTTGATTCTATGGTCGTACCTTTGCCTATATGTACTTTGTTCCCAGCGCAGGAGCGGTGCAATGTTCCCTGTATTGTGCATTGTTCCCCTGTGACAAATGCTTTCTTTTGTTTCTCTAAAAGCAGCGATTGGACGTTTAAGTAGCTGCTGATTCTGCCTACGTCACACCAGTATCCTTTGAATTTGTAACCAAAAAACCGTCCGGTGTTCTGGATGATCTGCGGGAAGATTTGTTTTTCCATGGATACAAGCCTACCGGATTCTATGTAATTAAGCACTTGTGGTTCAAGGAGATATGCTCCGGCGTTGATAAGATCAGAGGGGGCATCCTCTGCTTTTGGTTTTTCAACAAACTTTGTGATTGTGCCGTCTTTTTTAATGTCAACGACGCCGAATTCGGAGACATTCTCGACAGGCCACAGTGAAATGGTTGCGACTGATTTTTTCCGTTCATGGAATCGAAGCATCTCTGTGAGATTTAAGGAGCAGATAATGTCAGCATTAAGCACAAAAAAATTCCCGCGGATGAACCGATCGGCGAACTTGACAGCCCCACCGGTCCCAAGTGGCTCTGGCTCCTCATTGACAAGAATGGTTTTTCCGAAATCATTGGTACAAAAATAATCCTCGATTTGTTCCCTTCGATAGTTCACCGCAAGAATGACAGTATCGACTTTTTTTGGAAGTGTTTTTATTAAATGGGAAATCATTGGCTCATTTAAGATAGGGAGCAGGGATTTTGCTTTTGTAAAGGTAAATGGGCGTAATCTGGTTCCAAAGCCTCCAGCAAGGATGATTGCCTCCATAACAGTCCCTCATTGTTTTTTATATGACCTGAAACAGGTGCGACATATTAAATCGTTTGTTTTTTTACTTTAAAGGATACAACGAAAAGAATTTATATGAATGTAATATTATAATTACCATATCACTTTGATGTAAGAGGGAACATTATGAATGGAAAAATGAAATGGAGTGTAGGCAGTATAGCATTTATTTGTATTGTACTCCTTGTGTCTCCAGCATGCACTGCTGGATTAGGAGTTCTAAATCTAAAAAAACAGACCATTCAAAGTGGAGAAACAGGACAGTCATCGCAATCGAGGTATTGGGCGTTATTGTTTGCAGTGGGTGTCTACGAAGGTGCTCCTGATCAAGACCGGCCATCGATGCTGGAAGCCTGTGATGACTTCTATGATGTGCTTCTTCAGTCGCCAAACTTCTGGCAAACCAGTAACATCCATGTGGTAAAAGGAAGCCAAGCACTGCTGCAGAACCTTATCAAAGAATTGCTCTGGCTACGAAAAAACTCCAGAAACGAGGATTATGTCCTTGTGTATCTCACCACACATGGTGGACAGTTGAAAAGGAATGACCTACCATGGGATCTCCCGCCTAAAGACGAGCCAGATGGGACAGATGAACTTCTTGTGATGTACAATGGGTTTAGCAAATCATATGGCATCATCTGGGATGATCTCCTAAACTTTTTCCTTAGTATCATCCGCTGCCAAGGTCTCTGTCTGATTGTTGATAGCTGCTACAGTGGTGGGTTTAACGATCGACCAGTCCCACTTACCATAGGTGGTCAAAAGGGATATACCGCAACAGCGGAATCATTTGCTAACGGATTTGTTGAAAGCCTTTCAGCAGCAAACAGGGTTGTGCTGATGTCCTGCAGCGAAAATCAGCTCTCCTTTGGGTCGGATTTCTCAGACTTTCTTATCGCTGGCTTTGGAGGAGTAGCAGATACCACCACATGGGGGGCAAGTGGAAATAACGATGGCATCGTCTCTGCTGAGGAGTCATTTCGGTTGGCTGACTTCCGGTTAGATCTCCTTGGTCAACAAAACCCAACAATCTCTGATGGTTTCCCTGATGATTTTCCTGTAACCTATACATAGGATTCAAAAGACACATTGAGCTCAGAGGCACTGAAACATTTAAAAAGCAATAGAAATTCTGGTTGCACACCATAACATCTA
>MUGE01000137.1:0-4554 GCA_002900545.1 Thermoplasmata archaeon M11B2D
GCGAAAAAATTTTACATTTAGGTATCCATTAAGAGGGCCGCGTTGGGGCATTTTTCGCGGTTTTGAATATCCAAGCTTTGTAATGATATTATCCACCGTATTAACACCAGCTCTCGGTGTGACTGCGAGTGTAAGTTTCCATTTATCTAATCTACGAGAAAAAGCTTTTGTCATTTTGTACCTTTTGGGTTGAAAACCACAAACCGATTATTTTCGTCTATATCATCTTATAGCCCACCTGAGCCTCCAAATCCCAGTCCAGCTGACTGCGAATGATATCCAAAGCCTCTGGTGTGGGTTGGGGGTATGTGTGTTCTTGGTACTCCCCTCCACGCGACAAGTCCTGCGTTATATTAATGAAGGTTTTGGGCATTTCTAAACCAAAAATCTCCCCAATTAGACGCATTACCCCGGGCATATTGAACCTCAAATTTTCATATTTCACCAGGATGTAAGGGCTATTGATCGGTGGGTCCAGCAACCAACTCAACTTCTTTGAGCGCAGCTTAAGGATGTTGGCATAGCGTTCTTTTGTATCAAAATCTCGGTCTTCCATGATTTCATAACCATAGCTGGGGTTGTCATGTATTGACCACCACTCGCTTTGCACAAAGTCAACCCACTCTAGTGCCGACATGTGTGAGGCGTGAGGCGCACACGCCTTCATGGATGATAACCAATCTATCGGATCTCTGATGATACCAACTGTCAAAACATGCCTAGAATCATATGGTTTTTGAGTGCCAACAAACCCCATCCAATGTTTCCAAATAATCAAATTCGCAAAACACTTACAGAAGTTCTTTTCTATTAGTTTCTGGATGTAGTTAGTGCCAGAGTTTCTCTCCCCAAAGATCATAAATCGGTCATCCGTGGCTGGTCTTACATTCTTAGTTATCATAGCTGATTACCCAACAAGAAGTTGACCACACGATCAGACACTCCTTTCTCAATATATCCGGCTGGATACTTCCAGTTACGACTGAGGCCCTTGGCAATCTCAACACATTTGACGATGTTCTCAAACTCTAAACCAGATACAATATTACTCCCACATTCCACCGTTTCTGGACGTTCGGTAGAATCCCGAATTGTGACCGTGGGAACATTGAATATACAGCATTCTTCTTGAACCGTTCCGCTGTCAGTAATCACGAACTGGGCCGTCTTTTCTAGGGCCGCAAACTCGAAAAATCCGAGCGGCTCCGTCACATGTACATTACCAACCTCCATCCCGAACTCGCTCAATCTGGATCGTGTCCTGGGGTGACAGCTAAAAATCACATTGTAACTTTCTGCCACATAGTTGAGTGCCCCTATGATATTGCTGAGCCGTTCGGGGACATCGACATTCTCAGCCCTATGAGCCGTCACCAATACATGCGGGCAATCTCGTGGTACATTACAATTGTCAATCTTTGGACTGTAATAGTTAAGCGCTTCATATATGGGATTGCCAGTTTCGAAGATGCGCTGTTTGTCGCATCCCTCTCGAAGCAGGTTCTCCCGGCTACCTGGCGTGTATGGGAGATTGAATGAGGAAACACAATCGATGACACGTCTATTTTTCTCTTCTGGTACCTTGAGATCGAAACACCGGTTTCCAGCTTCCATATGATACACCGGAAAACCTAATCGTTCCACTAGTACAGCACAAAGTGAGGTGTTTGTATCACCAAGGATAAGTACCTTCTCCGGTTGATGCCTGAGTAGGGCCTGTTCCACGCCCTCGAAAATCTTAGCTAGTTGGCCGCCCAGGGTAGACGATTTGGAGTCAATTTTGACATCGGGCTGCCTAACACTCAAATCACGAAAGAAAATGTGGTTTAAGGTGGTGTCGTAATTCTGCCCAGTATGAACTAGAACATGATCGCACACCTTATCCAGTTTAGGGATGATGCGAGAAAGACGGATTATCTCAGGGCGCGTACCCAGAATCGTCATTACTTTCATATCAACTCATCACAATTTTGAAGTGGCTTTTCACCTGAGAATTCTTCTCGAAATTCTCGATTGATTCAGACACAGTGAACTCATCCACGCTCAGCAACAATTTTTTGTTGTTATAGAATGCAGATTCTTTTATTCGATTACCATATCTATCCAGGAATGGTTTAACTCTCGACCTGTTTAGCAACCCTATGTGGCCGCTTTTCCCATCCTCTTCATCTAGTGCATTTGGTGTTGTTATAAACAGGGAACCACCAGGAGACAACAAAGATAAACACCTATCCACAAAGCGGAAATGTTTCTCGTGCGGTAGATGCTCTAGTATTTCAAGTGCAAATATATAATCGAACCGTCCGCTATAATTAAAAAAATCGTCACATATATACTTTAAATTGTCTGCTTTATTATACTTATTTGCAAATGTTATGCTCGATGTACTGATATCGATACCAACTACTTGGGAATTAACGAAAACACTAGAGAGACAATTAGAAGAGTGTCCGCATGCGCAACCTACATCCAAAACATCAAACGAGCCCAAAGGGTTTAAGTTACGTAGAAATCCATAATACATAGCCCAATGTTGGGTGGCCCAATTAGCAAATGCCACCATATCCTGGTTGTCTGTATGGGGAATGCCAGCACCTATCCATACAGGACGAACATCATTGTCCAAGTAACAATGTATCTTAATCATCTTCAGCAGATCAAGATCGTTAACCTCAGAGATTTTTGACAAACCCAATCTCATCATTTTCCTCTTGGTTTGAACACCAACCTTTGCATCTCGCAGCGCGCATCAGAAAACCTACTCTCTTTTACCAGAGAGAATGCAATCTTTGGTCCAAAGTAATAGTCGTCTTGTGCTCCACGTAAGAAGATATCAAAAGATTCTTTCTTAAGGAACGATTTGTGGTCCAACTCAAACGTCACACCAATGGGAAACAACAAATCCAAAATACCGTCTGGTTTGAGTTTAGTGTAGCACTCTGTCAGAAAGCTAACTATCTCATCCTTGTCTAGGTGTTCGATAAAGTGATGAGCCCTGATCTCATCAACAGAATTATCCTCATACGCTAAACCATCTCGAACATCACTTGTTAGATCAGCTTTCCAAACGGGGTTTTTATCGATGTTAATATAACCGGGCTCTTTGTATGGCCCACACCCTATATTTAACTTAACCATTACTCATCCTCTTCCATCTCGCCTTCTTTGAAATGATACACTATACTATCAAGTGCTGTGATGTGCTGAATACCTATTTCATTCAACTTCCTCACCAAACAGCGATCTCCATATTCCTTAATATCTTCAAAAGAACTTCCGGCCAAATTTCCATCAGGATATCCACCAACTTTGAGTAAGTATTCCTTTTTGATCGCGCATGGCATGAAGGCACCGCCCAGTTTAACTCCGTTTGCATTTTTTTTAGTATAGATACGAGCAAAGTTCTTGAAGTTGTCTTTTTGGAAGTTTCGAGGTGATGAACCAAACTCCTGACGTACACAACCAGGAAAAATTCCGCCCATTTTTTCATTAAACCTTTCAACTAACTGAGAACACACAAATTTTTTCTTATCTACGTGTTTTAGTAAATTATCCAACCAGTTCGTATAGAACATCATATCGCTATTGATTAGAACAACAACCTCACCCTTAGACATCTCAATAGCTTTGTTCCATGCCCGGTAGACACCGTGAAGATAGTTCGGCCAACCAATACCCATAGCAAACAGTTCTTTGTCTGTCTTTTTCTCGTTCGTATGAATGTAATGCGGATACTGTTTCTTCTTGAGGTGTTCTAGTACCCTATCCGAGGCATCGTTGGCAACAAAGAAAAATTCGCAATCATCCCTTTGCAATTGGGGTGTATATTCCACCAATGACTCATATACCTGATCTGAGTAGTAAGTGGATTTGTAAATCAGAGATGCTATTGAGATTTTCATTATGCACCGATGTACTTTTTCCAAGTCTGGAGTGCGGTTTTGCGATCCCACCCAAGCCGAAAAACATCATCGCGAGGATTAGTTGAAGGAGCGAAGTCCTTCTCGATACTATCAAGAACGATCACTGGTAGGTTACATGCCATCGCCTCCCATTCAACCATGAAGAAAGGTTGTAGCAATCCGCAGCATAGAATAAAATCTGAACAGGCCATTAGTTCTGACAGTTTCTGTTGGTCAACGTGGGTGTAGTTGTGAGCGCCAGGCAGGTTACCATCCTGGCCTTTTTGTTTCCAGACTATAACCCAATTGATATCCGGGTTGTCATTCTTGTATTGAACCAACTTATCAAACCCCTTCATGGGGTGCGTGGTACCACACCAAAAACCGACTTTTCTGTTTTCTGGGATTCCATATTTTCTGCGAAGTGCTGCTTTATCCTCAACCGGCTTGAATAAGTCTGTGTTGACACCGACAGGTAAGATATCAATCTGACCAAACTGTTGGTAGTACTTGACCATCAAATGGCTAGTCACTGTTCTCTTGGCGGAGGTCTTCGCACACTCCCTGATCAAACCCAGTGTGTGGTCAAAATCATTACCACCTAGTACGCGCTTCATCTCTGGGTGAAGTTCCCAAAGTAAGGCAATCGTTT
>MUGE01000138.1:0-4553 GCA_002900545.1 Thermoplasmata archaeon M11B2D
ATTGCTGCCGGGATTATCTAGCCTTTTTTCCGTAGTTTCTCTAAAAGCTCTTTTGCATAATCAAGTTTTACGGACCCATCCAACACAAGTTGGTCTGCGAGTTTTTCGATTTCGTCCCCTTGTGCACCGGCCATGACCGCGATGTTTTTCGCATGCAGTGACATATGCCCCTTTTGAATACCAACTGTAGAGAGAGCAAAGACCGCAGCAAAGTTCTGTGCAAGGCCAAGACTTGCAACAACCTCAGCAAGCTGCTGTGAGGTTTTAATCCCAAGTATCTTCCGACACAATTTCGCCTTAGGATGCATATTCGCAGCACCACCAACCACACCCACCGCCATTGGCAACTCTATTTCACCGACTAAATTTCCATCTTTATTCTTATGATATGAAGTAAGCGATGTATAATGACCAGTGCGTGCAGCATACGCATGCGCACCAGCCTCTATGGCACGAAAATCATTTCCTGTGGCGATGATTAAGGCATCGATGCCATTCATAATTCCTTTGTTATGGGTCGCTGCCCGATATGGATCGATAGAAGCAAGAACATAGGATTCAACAAACGCGTCAACAACATGGTCCCCACCCATCTTCTCCTTATCGAAAATCGCGGTTGCTTTCACGAGACGTTTGTCCGCAAGATTTGAAAGAATTTTCAGCCGGACTGTCCCACCAGATATCTCCTCTAACATAGGCGCGAGCGCCTCGCACATCGTATTGACCGCATTTGCTCCCATCGCATCACGCACATCAACAATAAGGTGGGTCACAATCATGGTTCCGATGGGACTATCAAGGACTTTGACTTCTAGGTCCTTTGCTCCACCACCAAGACCAACAAGGATCTTGTCTTGAGCGTTTGCGAGTCGTAGCAGCTGGTCCTTATGCTGGAGTATGTCTCGGGTGGCAGAGGCAACGTCCTTGACATGCAACAACTGTAACTGACCGATCATAAGCGGTTGGGAACACGTGGCAGAAAAACCTCCTTTGATACGAGCGATTTTAGCCGCGTTGCTTGCTGCGGCAACCACGCTGGATTCCTCTGTTGCCATGGGGATGATATAGTCTCTGCCATTGATGAGGAAATTTACAGCTACTCCAAGTGGCAATTCAAAAGTGCCTAAAACATTTTCAATCATACGATCCGCGGTCGTCAGGTCAAGAGACGAAGAAAATACCCGTACATCTTCTTCACTTAAAGGGACAAACTGAGAGACGAATTCTCGACGTTTTTCAACCGGAAGTTTATAGAAACCTGATACAACAGATGTTTTTTCAGTATCTGACATACCTTTGATACCTCCATATCTAGCTCCATGGAAAAGGCTTCATCGTTTTTATAATTGTTTATCCTTCTGACAGAGATCCCAACGATGAAAAACAATATCGTCCTTATACATAATCTTTATAATACGATGATAAGGAATAGAGGCAGATGCAGTCATAAGAAACGATTTCCCAATCTCAATAATTTCATCACCAGAAATACATTTCATATCATGCAACGCCCCACGATGAATATACCATATTGTTACATTCTGCAAATCTTTTGTCCATTTGATTTCGTTCAGAATCTCTCGGATATATGGCATCTATATCAACAATCGAATATTGTAAAGCGATTGTACCACGTGATTGCTACCATTGGTTTCAACGATAGGCCCATGACCAGGGTATAGGGCTTTCACAGGAAGTGTTGTCAATCGTTCTATAGAATGTAACAATACCTTAATATCACCACCCGGAAAATCATATCGGCCAAAGCCACCATGGGCGAAAATCGTATCACCAGAGAAAAGAACCTGGCTGTTTTTTCCATAAAAACAAAGGCTGCCAATGCTATGGCCGGGTGTAAGAAGGACTTCGAAGAGTTCATCACCAAGAGTCACGGATTGGTTCTCTGTTAACGGAACATCAACGTGAATCTTTGGCATGGCACCACCAAGCATCTCGGCAAACGTGCTTTTGCCTTGTCGCAGTTTTAAGACTACATCCTTATGAGCAAAAATTCTCGCAGCACCCTGAGTCTCCATAAGAATATGGTTCACACCACCGACATGATCATAATGCTCATGGGTAAGAAGTATCTGTTGTATTTCGGTTACTGGAACAATGGTTTGAATTTCCTCAATGACTCTCTTTGAAAAAAAACCAGTTCCGGTATCAATGACAGTTGGAACCCTCCCGGCAGCAACATAGACGTTGGAATCGTACTCTCTACCGGATATCGTAAAAACATCCATAGACAGCTTGATATCGCTTGTAAGGAAATAAGCCTATCGAAATTTTAGAGTAAAAAAAATTTATAAAAATCCAGGATAATAGTAACAATTAAATGTAACATACCGATTACCCATTGATTTGCGGGGAGTTTGATTATGAATAACGGAAATATTGTCCATGTCGTAGGCACTGGCACAATAGGAGAACCACTTATAGGACTATTGTGCGACGCAAAAGACGATCTTGGAATCGACGAAGTTACATTTTATAAGCACAGTCCCACACTCGAAGATCGACCTAAAATGAAAGGATTGATTAACAGGGGTGCAAACCTATCAGTTTCTGATGATAAAGTCAAGGAATTCCAAGAGCTTGGACTTGAACCAATGTACAATCATGAAGAAGCCATCAAACGAGCGTCTGTTATTATCGATTGCACTCCGAAAGGCACTGGATTGATGAATAAAGAGAAATACTACAATAAATACAAAAATAAGGTAAAAGGATTCATCGCGCAGGGATCTGAGTTTGGGTTTGGTAAGATGTACGCACTTGGGATCAACGATGAAGCCCTAACCAAAAAGGATCAATTCATTCACGTCGTTAGCTGTAACACACACAATATGGCGGTTCTCATTCACACCATTGCGATGGAGAAGAAAAAAAGCAACTTGAAAGAAGGCCGATTTCTCTGCATCAGACGCGCCAATGATATTAGCCAGGTAAAAAGCTATGTTCCCTCCCCAGAGGTCGGAACCCATAAAGACGAAAAGATGGGCACACATCATGCTGTTGATGTGTATCATTTGTACAAAACATTAGGAATTAACCTGAACGTGTTTTCCAGCGCTATGAAACTGAACACACAATATATGCATTGTATTTGGTATGACATGAAACTTGATACAAAGATAACAAAAGAGGGGATAATCAAGAAGTTTATGGAAAATCCCCGGATCGCAGTGACCTATAAAAAATCTGCGAACCTTGTGTTTTCCTTTGGACGAGACCATGGGCACTACGGACGGATCTTAGATCAAACAGTGGTTGTCATCCCAACGATTCATGTTATTAACGAAAACGAAGTGATTGGCTTTTGTTTTACACCACAAGATGGTAATGCACTTCTCAGCAGTATCGCGGCAACCGAACGATTTTTATTCCCCGATTCATACGAAGAGAAATTAAAATGCCTTGGGGCATTTCTCATGCAGGAAGTATAACCAGTCTTATTTTTCACAACTTCCTTATTTTTTCTTTCATCATCTCCTGGAACGAAAATGAAAAAAAAAAGGAGAATCCTCGTTTACGAGGAATATCCGCCGATTTTCAGACTTGCGTCACCAAAGAGCGCCCAGTTCGTGATACAGAAGGCTGCGATTTGGTTTATCTCTGTTTCGCTAACAAATTTGGAAATAGCTTGGCTGTGGGCTTTGGCAAGGTTTGTTACATTGTTATAACCAATCTGCCAGAAGAAGTTCATTTCAAGTGCGCCGCTTAATGTATTTGGGTCACTTCCACTGCCAAATCCATATCCAGTACATCCGGTCGATGCAATGGCACCACCCCGGGATTTACGGACAAGCCCCCAGGAGAAACAGTAGGGAACCGGCAACCCATAACAGAAGTAGCTTGTTCCGTTTATATCCTTCAACGCAGGTATCATGCTAATGTTATACATTCCGTTATGACAGCCTCCGACAATAACAATCGGCAGTTTGTTACCATTGCGAATGAATGGGAAGAGGAAGAGGTGGATTCCACCAGTCCAGTCATCAGGGTAGCTACCATCATACCAAATCGTATTCCATGTGTAGGGTGCTCCATGCCCTTCAAAATCGACAAACCCTGCCCCCTCATTAAAGGATTTGATGATATCCTTGGGTGTTGGGGTTCGTCCTCCGGTATCTCGATTCACACTGTAGCATCTGGTGAGTGTTAAGTCAGGGATAGCGTTCTTGGTATAATTGTATGCAAGATCGCAGAGGTACTCCCCGTCAGGTTTCCCGGAATAATTCGCAAATGTCTTTCCACCGACACCAACGAAATTCTTGTACCATGGTTTGTCTTCTGGTCCTGTTTTTTCATAGGTGATAATCTTTTGTACTATCGCTTTAACTTCCATCACGTTAGTACATGCCAATCGTGAGACGTAGACCTCAGGGTACAAGTCAAATGTATCCATTGGGAATCCAAACAGATTCCAAGCGGCATACACACCATCACCATTGGAATCCCAGCTGTCGAAATCACCGGTCGCATTATAGATGCAGCCATAATAATGATCAGATAAACACCCTTCATCTTCTTGCTGTGGCATACTCATA
>MUGE01000139.1:0-4480 GCA_002900545.1 Thermoplasmata archaeon M11B2D
CTTTTGTTGTGGCGGTTCACTGTATTTATCTTATTATATAATAATAAACAAAATATTTATATAGTGCGTTTCGATTGTATTCCTATGCAAAGTCTGGGAAAAGAATCGCCGTCGGTATTTTTCCCTATATCGAAAATACAGGCGGAGGAGGTGAAAAGAAATGAGAAAAGAGGTGAAACTTCTTGCGATTTTTTCAGTGTTTTTTGTGTCTCTTGTTCCACTTTCTAGCGCTGCACTTCCTTCTTTACCACAACGAAGAATAGAACAACCGGAGATGACCCAATTGATCTGTATGGTAGGTACGCAAAAGGTTGTCAGGGAACTGCCGGTTTCCGTCGTTGATTCCATTGTTCTGCTGGGTACGTCGAAAAAAGATGCGTTTCTCACCATTTACAATAAATATGCGACACAGGAGGAGGTTGCCAAAGCGTTTGAAGATGTGCAGCCGTTTTTTTCCGCTCTTGTGGCAAACGGTCTTACCGACAAATCTGTTGATGGTCTCAACGAACTATTCCATACAATCCGAGAGATGATAAAGAAACCGAAGCATGACCCGTTTGGTCCTTCGCCATGTGGAAGCTGGAATGGGTTACCAACATTCCTTGTTGCAAATGCGATTAGTGGTATCTTTTGTGCTGATGCACCAGCAATCGGGTTTGTGCTCGGAACGCATACAATTTTTCCGACGATAGGCGCAGATATATTCATAACATGGAACGGTTTCGGAGAAACAGTATCAATTGGTGGTTTAGGGTTCACTACTTCAACTGGACCCGAGTTCGGTCTCATCTTTGGTTTCATAGGCGTACTTCTTGCAACACCGATAATGATAACAGGAGTTCTCTTTATGACAGGTTTCGCAGCTTTCTATCTCGGATTAGGGCCGGCACCTTTTTAGACACTCACACCTCTCTCCTCTCTTTTTTTATGGTTATGAACACGAAAATAAAGGCGATTCTGGTTATCGTAATTCTGTTTGTACCAGTACTTTTCTTTTTACGTGTGGATGAAAGGCATTCTCTTACTACCACGGTATTGGGGGGTGCCTCTGAAGATGGACAGGAGCTTGATCATGTTACTGATAAAGTTGTTCTAGATCAAAAGCAGTTACAGTTACACCATGAGGTGGTTCAATATCAGGTCGTATTTCATGAAAACGACACGATAAATATTTCTGCTTTTTTGGCGTTACAACATCTTGGAACGGACTTTACACCTCAAGCATCATTGTTTATCCTTACCAACGGAACCACAAGTATAATAAAGAAATCCACCGTGTCCTTTTTGTTGTATGTTCCCTCAGCTCTTCTTTTTGACGCGACGGTTTTAAGACGCCGATTTGCGTTTGGTGGAAGGATTTTTTTCAAATTACTAAACCTCACCCGTTTCCGCGTAGGGGTCTCTTTGGAGAAATATGAGGAGGTAGCTGTTAAAAAAGGTGATATCTGGTTTCTTACAATCGCTGTTTCTGCAAGCAAACCAGGGGAGATACTGACTATCGTTTTCCGGTCGTTGTCATCGTCATTGTCCATGGAACTGGTCGAAATAGAGCGTCATACGAATATTGGTTTTTATTCGGCTCTTGATAATGATTTTGAAGGCAGGTATATGGGAGTTAAGCTCCCGTTTCTTCCGTTTGGTTTTAGCCGTGCAGATGATTTACATAAGGAGGTGACGACTTCGAAAGGCTCAGTTCTGTATTTTTGTAGTATGGGTCATGTGAAGGGTCGGTTGAAGGTAGAAGCACCAAACCAGAAAGTCTATTTGAATACCAATAATAACATGGCTGTTTTTTCCTATTGTGGGAATCTAACAGGCAGGTGGAATTTCTCTGCGTCTGGTTTTGGTTTTCCCTGGAAACACTTGGTTTTTTTGTACTATGTTGATGTTGACCCTCATATACGGATGTAACCGGGTTCTTACGGTGAGATGTTTGCCAAACATTCTATGTGTTTCTCTGCTGTGTCCTTTATGCGACACCGTAACGGCAGGGATAGATAGTTTTCGTCCTCGACGTACAGCAGTCCGTTCTGCTCAAAACTTTGCAGTATCGCGATTAGTTCGAATTCAGGCACGTTGAGGAATCGTTTCTGAAGCTCTTGGAAAGATATGATGTCGATGCAGCTAAGGAAAATCTGTCGTTCAAGCTTGTTTAACACATATATCCGTACGTTCTGCCGGTCTCGTTTGTCATAGATTTTGATGAAACTTCCCCCGTCAACAAAATAAAAGACGAACTGATCGAGCATGGTGTGCTTGGTGTTTGCTTCACGCTGGGATGTTTCTTGTTCTTTTTTCCATTCTGCGACGAGTGATTCCCAGGGGTGGTTTGTCGTTGGTTTGTTTTGGGTGTAATCATAGAAAAAGGAGATTTTTTGCTTGAGTACCTCTGGGGGGTACATGAGCTGGTCTATTACTGCAGACTTCAGTCGTTTTATGTTGAATTGTTCGGGGTGGCGTTGGATAGTGCTTCCATGCATGACCCGTAGTTCACATAGCTGAGGAGCATCGAGATACGCTTTGAACAGTTGTATTGTTTTTTTTGTCTCCTCATAGTCTGCTGTGTCTTCATTTGGATATCGTACAAGGAGATTGTAGTTGTTTTGTATGTGGTTTTCTTTGCAAAACTTTAAGGCTGCGATGTTGTCGATGACCCGCACGCCCTTGTTCATCTTTTGTAGATACGTTTTGCTAAACGACTCGATCCCTGTCTGGATGCTGGTGAACCCTGCTTCTTTCATAAGTGTATAGTCCTGGCTGGTCAGTTGTCCTGCACGGGCTTCGACGAAAAACGAGAAATCTCTTCCAAGGTGTTTTAGTTTTTCAAACAGGGTTCTGTATCCGGTCTTTGGTAGTGTGTTTCCGATGAGCTGAAACTCTGTCATGCGGTATCGTTCCGAGAGCCATTGGATTTCTTCTAGGATACGGTTGATGCTTTTCTCGCGGTAACAGTGATGCTGGATGTTCAGGTTGCAAAACGTGCAGCGGTTCCACCAGCAGCCTCGAGAAATCTCAACAGGGAGTCTGCCGTAATAGTGATAGTACTGCTGGATATCAGCAGTTGTGCAGGCAAGTTGTTTGTAGAACTGGTCGTAGGAGGGGATTGGCAGGGTGTTGAGGTCAAGGGTGTTATCGGTTTTGTTCCAGTGTATATCCTCCTGGGTCCTGTATGTTACTTGAGGGATCGTTTGGTGGTTCTCATACTCGGTGGCGAGGTGGAACAGTGCATCCTCCCCGTCGCCGGAGACGATGCAGTCGATTGCGGGGAAGGTTTGTAAGATACGTCCTCCTAGGGTGTCTGTGGTTCTGCTGCCGCCAAGGACAATTATTTTCTCCGGGTCTATATCCTTGATTTTCTTTGCAAGGGCAAGGGATGGGAGGAGTTGCCCGTAGTTCAGGGTAAATCCGATGATGTCAAAGGACCGCCATGGGACATGCTCCAAAGCCCAGTGGTAGAACAGGTCGGTGCGGTGGACGTAGTCATCAAACGAGAATGGTGGCTCATGGGCGGGTTGTGTGAAATGTTTTTGGAAGTATTCCTCGAACCTCTTTTCGTTTTTCCGCCAATGTTCTGGGAAGACGTATCGGGAGAATACCATTTGTGCCGTGTACGAGTCGTGGGGTGGATAGATGAGAAAGTGATAGTTCTGAAGGCCGTATATCTCTGCTGCTTTGAGGTAGAGATGGCAGCTTTCTATGAGTATTCCTCGCTTTTTGCAGTATCCCTCTAACACAGGCAGCTGGATGGAGGGTATCGTTACCCCCGCAAACGGCATAGCTACAAGTAACACACTTTTTTTGTTGTTGTGCATCAGCCAATCCAAGACTATCAATCACGTGCGTTCTTTTATAATTAACTCAAGAGGTTTTTTATCTTTTCAGTGAAATCATCGCGGTTCCAACTGTAAGTTTAAATATATCATACGATATAGATATAATATCAAGATAGGAAGATGAGCAAATGAAAATGAATCGTATACTTCTTGTTCTCTGTGCGTTTCTTTTCTTCGGTAACAGTGTATTTCCTTTTGTACAAGGGTCGTTTCTTTGTTCTGGAACAGATGTGGTTCCGTCCGTCGAAGAGAACCATCGTATCGGGGAGACCTTGGTTCTTCCCCCTTCATTTAGCTGGCGTGATGTCAACGGCGTGGATTTTACTACCCCGATTCGAAATCAAGCTCCCTATCCGAGTTGCGAGTCCTTTGCACTGGTTGGAGCGGTTGAGACGATGGTGCAGTATCAGGTCGGATTTCCCTTTGGGTGTGACCTCTCCGAGGCACATTTGTTCTTTTACAGCGGAGGAAATATCATTTGGGGGTCGTATCCGGAGAACGACACTAAATTTCTCAAAGAGTATGGTGTCCCTGATGAGGCTTGCTGGCCGTACCCAAAGGATTTGTATCAGTATCCGTTGAACACGACATCCCCTGATTGGATGAATCGGACCGTAAAAATCACTGATTGGTCGTATATCCCTGAT
>MUGE01000140.1:0-4478 GCA_002900545.1 Thermoplasmata archaeon M11B2D
AAAACACTACAGATTCGAAGCGTCTCGTTCGATACGTCATTCCTATTAAAAAATACCTCCTTGATTGATCGGATCATAGATATATTAGCACGTGATCGTATCCCTTGTTTTGTGACCACTACCGTTGCCTCTGAACTTGAACAACTAAAAATCTGGGGGCGCGTCACAGAGCAAACCTACAAAAAAGCAATAAAGCGCTGGACTCATGCACACGCGACTGTCATTGACTTTAAGAATCGGCTGCTTTCCGACGCGTTAGGTCACGCATGTATTCGCTCCATGCAACACCATGGCGTTCCCGCAGATCATATCGTCAATGACTGCAATATTCTTGTTTCCATCTTGAAAAACGGCGTTGACGTCTTTCTCTCAGAAGACCATCACTTCACCTCAGCAATAACAAGAGACGTCATCGAAGAGGTGAAAAGCGCTGCCTGTTCAGAATATTTTTTGATGTGTGACTCTCAGATGTACAGCATAGACTCAAGAACATTTATTAAGGCATATTCAAAAGGGACGATTGACCTTGATGTTGTACAAGAACGTAAACACCAAGGGTTAAAAAAGGAAGTTTGACATCTACAACGGTAAGGAAGGAGGGGGGAAGGAGGCGCGAAATACGGCGCCGCACTGACGCAACGCAGCTACGCAACACCAGGCGTCATCGCAAGACAAGAGCGCAGATCGGGAAGACAAGACCCAACCGAACGTCGCCCTTCCTCACCACTTTTTTACTTTGTCGTTGACACTATATAAACGCATCGTGGTAAAATCTCAAAATGAAAAAGTACTTCGATTAGAACCAATGCATTATTAAATCCTATTCCTATTGAGAGCAATCTTTCAGAGATGTGATGAGCGTAAAAATAGGTTTCTTAATAAACCCTGTTGCAGGGATGGGTGGACGAGTTGGACTTAAAGGAACAGATGGTGTTTTTGACAAAGCAGTTCAAATGGGAGCTAGACCTGTCGCACGCCAGAAAGCAGAAGAGATGCTTCGTGAATTTTTTGTGTTCTCCAAAAACCACCACGATCTTCTCTGGGTCACCTGCAGCGGGGAAATGGGTGGTACTGTATTAGAAACTCTTGAAATTAAAAACATACAGATTGTCTATTCGCCATCAAGCGATAGAACCACAGCTCATGATACAACAACCGCGTGCAAAGCATTCCTTGATCACCGCCTTGATTTACTCCTCTTCTGTGGCGGTGATGGAACAGCACGAGATATCTATGCTATTGTCGATAAAAAAATCCCGCTCCTTGGCATTCCTGCAGGCGTCAAAATGCATTCCGGTGTCTTTGGCATTAACACAAAAGCCACGGCAAAAATGCTGTCGGAGTTCATCAATAAAAGACTTACTATCGGTGATGTGGAAATCATGGACCTTGATGAGGAGCTCTATCGCAATGGAGAATGGAAGATCCGGCTATTCGGTGTCGTACGAGGAATCATTGAACCGACCTATGTACAAGTAGGCAAAGCAAGTTTTGAATCAGTCTCTGACGAGGAAGTAAAAGACGAACTTGCCGAACATATCAAAGATGAGCTAGAAAAACACAAGGATTGGTTGTTTTTGTTCTGTTCAGGAGGGACCATTGACGCTATCGCAAAAAAACTACATATTGAACATACGCTTCTTGGAATTGACGCTGTTTACCAAAAACAACTTATAGGACGAGATCTAAATGAAGAACAAATCCTTTCTCTTCTGAAAAAATATCCGAAAGTAAAAATAGTTCTCAGTCCAATCGGGGCACAAGGCTTCATCCTTGGTCGTGGGAATCTTCAATTGAGCCCCCGAGTCATTAAAAAAATAGGCATTGACAACATCATCGTCGTAGCAACCCCCTCAAAGCTGATGGTTACCCCGCTTCTACGGGTTGACACCGGAGATAAAACCCTTGATTCTCTTTTTGCGAAACAAGGGTATTTTATGGTAATTATCGGATACCGTCTCAGTCGGGTGGTGAAGCTGCAGACCAACATGTTTTAATATGCGAATCATATTTCCTCACCCCCTTGGGTAGGGCTTATCATTCTTGGAGGCAATATAATGACGCAAATTACAAAACGAAATGCAAATAAATTTTTAAAAGACGAATACGATGAGCTAGTAAAAAACCATTTTGAGTGGAATATCCGTATCCTTGAAAGCGGGTCAAAACCTCATTCGATTGTCAACGGCAAAGAAGTCATAATGATGTGCTCGAATAATTACCTTAACCTCAGTAACCATCCCCGTCTGATTCAAGGAGCCATCGAAGCTGCAAAGAAGTATGGTGCTGGATCTGGTTCTGTGCGTGCAATCGCAGGAACCCTAAAAATCCATACGGAAGTCGAAAAACGACTCGCACGATTTAAACGGACTGAATCTGCATTGATTTATCAAACCGGCTTTGCTGCAAACTCCGGTCTGATTCCGCAACTCGTCGGTGACGGTGACATCGTTATTAGCGATGAGCTGAACCATGGTAGCATCATCGACGGTGTCCGGCTGACCAAGGCGGACCGTGCGATTTTCAAACATCGTGACGTGGGCGACCTTGAACGGGTCTTAAAGAATGCAGATAAGAAGTACCGTCGTATTCTCATCATCACTGATGGTGTTTTTTCCATGGATGGAGACATTGCTCCAATGGATAAGATAGTAAAACTTGCTAATGAGTTTGGCGCAATGACCTACGTTGATGATGCTCACGGCGAAGGAGTCATAGGGGAAGACGGACGTGGAATCGGTGCACATTTCCATATCGAGGGAAAAATCGATGTTGAGATGGGGACGTTTAGTAAAGCCTTTGGTGTTGTCGGAGGTCTAATCGCAGGTAGTCAAGACCTTGTGAACTTCGCATACAATAAATCACGGACATGGCTGCTTTCAGGATCACATCCACCAGCTGTTTCCGGTGCGCAACTAGCTGCAATTGATGTCTTAGAAACAGAACCAGAACATGTGAAACGACTTTGGGATAATACGAAATATTTCAAAAAAGAATTGAATTCCTTGGGCTTTGATACCGGAGAAAGTGAAACTCCTATTACTCCTGTAATTGTTGGAGACTCTGGGAAGGCAAAGGACCTTAGCAATCGTTTATTTGATGAAGGGGTTTTTGCCCTCCCAATTGTGTTCCCCATGGTTGCACGTGATAAAGCCCGAATTCGTACCATGATGAACGCGGGTCTTACAACGAATGATCTTGATTTCGCCCTTAATAAATTCGAGAAATTAGGAAAAGAGCTATCGATAATTTAACCATAAACTAGGACGTTGTCAGCTGCGAATCTCCTCGAATCATCACTCCAAAAAGTATAAATAAAAGATATGAGATTCGTTACCCAGTATTTTTCTGGTGTTTACTGGAGAGTAATTTATGACAGAAGAGTTAAAGAAAACTGGTACCACGATACTTGGATTGGTATGTAAAGACGGTGTTGTTATCGCAACAGAGCGCAGAGCGACCATGGGCACCCTTATTGCCCATAAAGCGACAAGGAAATTATATCAGATCGATAACCATCTCGCCCTTGCCACTGCAGGGCTTGTTGGTGATTTGCAGGTTCTATCCCGCTACCTGAGTGCAGAAACGAAACTCTATAGCCTTAAACGGGACCTGGAAATGTCTGTGCAAAGCGCTGCGACCCTGATGTCCAATATATTGAATTCCAGGAAATTCTATCCCTACTATGTCCAATTGATTCTCGGTGGGTGGGATGCTACTGGTGGACATGTCTATTCATTAGATGCAGCCGGTGGTTCCATTCCTGATAAATACACCGCTGGTGGCTCTGGATCCCCCTATGCATTTGGTGTCCTTGAGGATTTATATCGAGATGATATGACGATAAATGATGGAATCGATCTTGCGTTACGGGCGATTACTGCCGCGATGGGCCGAGACTCAGCTTCAGGAAATGGAGCTGATGTAGCAGTGATTACCGAGAAAGAATTCAAGATGATACCAGAAGAAGAAATTAAAAAACGATTGCAGAAAATGGGGAAGTAACAAATCCGTATTCTCAGAGGTAACTTACCAGATAAATACACATGTAAAGTTCGTTTTACAAGCTTTAAAGAAAGGTAGATTATGACCGTTGATGATGTTCTAACAGAAATTCGAGGCAAGATACGAAGTTCGATATCCGCAAGTGTTGATATCTCTGAAGTTGAATTTGAAGGGGCGCTTCTGGTTATTTACACCAAGACACCAGATAAATTTGCTAATAACAAGGATTTGGTAAAGAATATGGCAAAAACCCTTCAGAAGAGAATCGTCGTACGCCCTGACCCGTCTGTCCTTACCGATATTGAGATCGCAGAAAAGAAAATACGACAGATTATCCCCAAAGAAGCAGAAATCACAAATATCTATTTCCAACCTGATGTCGGTGAGGTCACTATTGAAGCGTTGAAACCTGGTGCTGCCATCGGACGTGAAGGCCAACTCTTAAATGAAATACGAAAGAAGATCAACTGGGC
>MUGE01000141.1:0-4448 GCA_002900545.1 Thermoplasmata archaeon M11B2D
CGCCAACCTTAGCTGGGTCGTCTTTGGTGCGGCAACAGTACACATCGACAACGGAATTGGCAATGTCGCCTTATCAGGACATCAGATCATTTTCCCCGAGCAGACGACAACATATACGTTAACCGCTCATAATGAGACACAGACCAGGAACGCGACCGTGACTATCATCGTGAGAAATACATCAAATGAATCCTCTAATGTCAGCATTGTCTCCTTTGAGGTAAGCCCAAGCATCATCGATCCCGGGGAGTCTGCACGTCTTAGCTGGGTCGTGACTGGTGCGACTATGATCTGCATCAACAATGACATCGGCAATGTTAACTCTTCTGGGACCTATCTGATTTCACCGACTGAAACAACAACATATACCATCATTGCTTCAAATCCGGTCATGTGCAAGCAAGCATCGGTGGTAATCCAGGTCAGAGAGTTACCACGTTAAGAACGTTGCATCCCTTAAAGCGCAACAGGCGAATAAGGAAGTGTACTTCCCCTTGGGAAACAGAGAGAACACACGACACATCCTTTTCCCGAGAAGGAAGGATACGCTCATTTCACGGAAAGAAAAAAAGTAATGTTTTATTTCATCACGATACCGAAAATCAGTAAAAGAAACACGTTCGCTGTTTTTTCTGCAGTGATTCCATCGTCTGCTGTAAGCGAAACAGTGATACTTGTTTTCCCAAGACCAAGCATGAACCGATTGATTGTGTACTGTTCTCCAGTACGGATTTCCGAAATCGTCCCCGTGAATTGAGAAGGGATGACAAACCCACCCTGGAACACAAGCTTCCAGGTGATGTTGGTAGCATTAATCGTCCCTGTGTTTTCAACAAGGACGGTAATCCCCAGACCGCCGGTTATTCCAATATCAAGTCCAGGTCCGATGATTGTCATTAGGATTGGTGTCGACCAGCTGCTCTCCAGACCAGGGCTGTCTTTTGCCCGAGCCTTAATCGCATAGGTCCCTTTCAGTGCCCAGCTGTGGTTAAAAGTCATCGACGTCCCAGAGGGAAATGGACCAGCCCATCCTGTGGTTGTCTGATCCCCCCAGTCAATTAGATAAAAAACGTCATCGCCATCAACGTCGGTCGCACTGACGGTATAATTATATAAAATACCGCTGGTCCCCTGTGATGGACCAGAAAGACTTGGGGCTGCTGGTGGATTGTTCTGACTGCTTTGGTTTACGTGTCCAACCATGGCGATGTGCAGGCAGACAAGATTGGTTTGCCCGGAGATACCAAGTGCTGTGCGCAATGCGTTTTGATCCGTGATCACAGAAAGAGCGTTTCCTGTCAGGTTCAACGCAGCGGTTTGAAGCAGGACGTTATGGACAATGGCACCTGACTCGTACCACCACCAGGGGAGATACGTCTGACTTCCCACATTCTTGTCCCAAAAGGGGACGACGATAAGTGGTGCAGATGAAACCGAGATATTTCCTGGGTTTACCGCAGCTTGTATCAACTCTCGTGTGTCACCAGAGGTAATCAAAGATAGCTGGTGTGATGCAGGCAGGTACTGGTACACACCGGTTTTGTTCGCCGCATATACCTTGAACGGATAGATGCCGATGGCGCTGGGAAGAGTGCGATGGCGCTTGTTGTTAACATTATCATAGAGATAGGAATACCCATACGACCACCAGAGGACCTGAGACAGTTCAAGGAGTGTCAAATCCGTCTGGTCCCATTCATTGACAATCTGACGTGTGTTTACAACGTCTTGTAGCGTACAGGTGCTATTGACCACCGATGGAAGATTGGACGGTGGAAGGGGGGTGTAGGTAAAATCATATGGGGTTGTCGGATGTCCAAGATGCATAATGATTTCAGGTTTTTCGTATGGCGGCAGACCCAGCTGATAGAGGTCGTTGACGCTCATCCCGGTCGTTAAAGTCGCTAAATGTAAGGCGTTTGCATCAAAATATACGTTCTGTGCAATCATACCAATCTCAGCCATTGCTGCCTTCTCGTCAGGGGCGATGCTCTGATTCCAGACCAACCCAAGCTTAATTGGAGCACCGGTGTTTTGACCTAGATACAGGTAGTTACCAGTCTTCCATAAATGCAACGAATGATTAGAAGCCACATAGAGGTAGGTAGCGTCGTTCCGAATCACATAAATGGTTGTTGAATACGTGCCATTTGGACTATAGATGGTCCGTCCACCGTTGGTTGTAATGCCGTACGCAGCCCACAGAACTGTGGAAAGTTCTTGGTCGGTCACTGGTGTTGTTGTGTAGGAACGAAATGACATCCTTCGGCAGATGGATCGTTCCAGTACCATATCAACCTGGAGAGGATCTGGGAGTGTTATCCACTCTTGCGCGGGATCTGTCTCTGTCTCGGTTGGTCCAAAATCAAGTTTTCCAGTGAGCGGATCGATAACAGTGACGATGCACAGAAGACACAGCAAAAAACCTATCAATTTCTTTCTCATGGTATTTCCCCTTTTATTTGTTAAGGTACATCGTTTATATAAAATTATTGTCATATTGATAAAAAAACACAGCATTGTTTTAGGAATACGACGTTTAGTGAGTTATACTGATAATGTATCATATATGATACAAAATCAAAAGAAATGGAAGCATCCAAGCGCAGACGCATTCAAAGCGTTTAGGTACAACCTTTATACTATGTATAATATGGTATCAAAATCGTTCTATTTCACGACAACTATACGATAAGTATATTAACCGGAATAGTTGTTTCTCATCTGTAGGGGCTACTATGAAGAAAGAAGTTACCGTGATTATAATAGGTATTATGTTCTGCAGCAGTATCGGACTTATCGCTCCAAGGCTTTCTGGATCTGCTGCTGAAGAAATCAAAGAACAAGTGACTACCGACTGCGACTGTCATCAGCAGCATATAATGACAGATGTGTTTGGAAACTACTATGCAGTGATGCAGTGTCCTATAGACTGCACACAGCTTTCTGTCACAACACAGACAAGACCAACAAGGGCATTGCCTGAGCAGTTCAGCTGGAAGGACGTCGATGGTGTTGATTGGACTACATCGGCGAAACAGCAGGGGAACTGTGGAAGCTGCTGGGATTTCGCGGCTCTTGGTGCCCTTGAAAGTAGGATAAAAATCAGCGAGAATTGCTCGCAGATTTCACTTGACCTTTCAGAGCAGTATGTGCTCTCCTGCCTTCCCGCTGCCGCGAATTACTACGGACAAGGTTGTTATGGAGGGACGCCGTATGGGGCATACTACTATATCCTGAACACCACCGAAGAAGGCAACTACGTCAACGGTATCATCCCAGAATCGTGTTTCCCGTACCAGGCAAGCCATACGATCCCTTGCGATGATAAATGCGAGGAGTGGATGGATCATCTCATTCCGATGAGTGATTGTTCTGTTACGTTCCTTGACCTTGGGTATGCCACCGAGGAAAACACCGATATCATCAAAACAATCTTGTACGAGGAGGGACCAATCGCGGTAGCACTGAACGTCACCACGGAGTTCATCAACTATTGGAGTGTTGTTCACAATCCGGAGAAGTATTATCCTGACACCCATGAGCCATGGGGGAACATGCTGAACCATATCGTGATGCTGGTCGGCTGGAAAGATGACCCAAACATCAAGAACGGGGGATACTGGATTGTGAAGAACAGCTGGGGGACCGACTGGGGGTATGACGGGTTCTTCAACCTGGAATACTACGCGTTGTTCTTCGGCATGTACTACGCGACAGGTTCGTATGATCCTGAGAGCGTGAACTGGGCGCCTATCGCTGATTGCGGGGGGTTCTACACTGCAGAGGCTGGCGAGGCGATCACATTTGACGGCACACAGAGTATTGATCCAGAAAATATGATTGCATCATACGACTGGGACTTCGGTGATGGGGCAACTGGTGTTGGTCCAACGCCAACGCATGCATATACTACCACCGGTGTGTACGGTGTGACTCTGACTGTGACCGATGACGAGGGCAACAGCGGGACAGACGTCACGCTTGTCGGAATCGGACAAGACCCTGTGAATATCGATGCAACTGGAAATTTTGGTGTCGATATTATGATAGAAAGCAGCAGTGAACATCAGGCAACAAACGTGCAATGGTCCATTGATTTTTTCGGCTTGATGTTTACACGAGGCACAAGTGGCATCATTCCCGTCCTTTCAGACCAGGAGCCGTTTACACAACATGTCGATGTCATGGGCTTTGGACCAGGGAAGCTAACTATCACTGTTGAGAACATCATGCATACAGAGAGGTTCTTTATCCTTGGGCCATCTATCTTTGGACTACGATTCCAATAGTACAGATAGTACATATAAGATAATACAGCATCATAGGAATTTATTCCAACCCTTGATTTATTGTATCATATATGATACAAAAATAGATGGCGAGTCTTACCAAAACACTCCTGTTTCCCATCGCGTTTGTCAAATACACTGTTTTTAAAAAAAAAA
>MUGE01000142.1:0-4445 GCA_002900545.1 Thermoplasmata archaeon M11B2D
GTTGCTTCTGCAACGATTTTAGCATTTGCTTTTTGACCTTCGAGGTTGATCGCTACCCATGAAGAAAGTAGTTTTAGACCATTACGGCCCATTTTGCCACCATCCCATACTGCGATTGCAACAGGAACAGTCCCAGAAGCATTCATATATGCATCCTTCAATGGACGAGACAATGAACCTGTCCAACCTTTGCCATCATGGCTCATTGCAGCATTAGATACAACTGATCCGTCTTTGATTTCAGTGAGAGATCGGAATCCTTCACCTACAAAAACACGTTCATAATCAGTTTTAGCAATTGAAGCAACTTTAGCATCGAAATCAGCAAGCTCTTTACCGAATACACCCGTTTGCTGACGGTTGATTTGATGTGCTACATCTTTATTCCCGTTTGGTTCATAAGATACAGGTGTCGATTTTTGCAAATGTACTACGACAGGACGACCTTCTGACCCCATACCGATATATGGCAATGGCTGTGCAGCTTTTGTTGCAGCAGCAAATTGAAGTGCAAATCCGTCACTGTACGTATCAGTGCATTTTGTCCCCTGAACGTTTTTAGAAGCATCTGCCCATTTAACAAGGACAGCGATTTCTGTGCCGTTATGAACAGCAGCTACTTGAGCTTTTTTCCCTTTTGTGTCTTTGTTCAATGCAATTGCTTCTTTATCGTTGAATTCAATCGCAGTTTGCGGGTAAAGTTCAACAGTAGCAAATTTTGCATTTTTCCAGATCGCTGCATCTGCAGATACATTATCGAGCTTCCCAGCAACTTTTGTTGCAGTTAGGCTTAAATCACCTGCAAGAGCTGCAGAAGCAGCCACACCCAATGAAAGGATAGTAGTAAGAATCTTTTTCATTAGTGGTGCCCTCCTGTAGTATGTCCTCCGAACAATACTTGTCCGTGACCTTTGCTTGTAAATTTACCTGCGATATAACGAGTATCTACTGGTGCTAAAGGATTACGTTTGTTATCTTTAGCGACTTGTTGATAGTAGTTGTTATCCAATCTGAACATGTCAGAGTGTTGGTAAGCGATCAATAGATCCATTAGTTCACTAACACCCGTTTCTTTACGTTTTTGCATTTCTGCTTTCAACGTTTTGATAGCGTCATGAACAGCTGGTCCGAATAGTTTTTCAAGTTCTTCGATTGGAAGACGTGTTGAACCTTCGATGATTTTACCATCAGCATCAAATTTTGCTGGAGATTCGGTTGGTGGAATATAATATACGTTTGGTTGAGTACCATAATCAGAACGCAATCCAAGAGCTACTTTATATTTATGTACCAATTTGTGTACTTGTGACTCTTCATCATCCAAGAATCCTACGAAACGAATACGTCCGACACACTGTTGAGCACACGCTGGTGGCAAACCTTGTTCGATACGTGGGAAACATAGAATACATTTCTCAGATTTTGAGATTTTCGGATTGAAATAGATCTTTTTATAAGGACATCCCGCGATACAGTAGCGGTAACCTTGACAACGATCCAAGTCAACCAAAACAACACCGTCTTCTTCACGTTTGAAGATTGCATCACGCGGACACGCACTCAAACAGCCCGGATTTGTACAGTGGTTACAAATACGTGGCAAATAGAAGAAATAGTTGTCTTGTGGGAATGCACCCGCACCCTCATCTTCATCCCAGTTTGGTCCCCATGTAGGTGATACATGCGGGTGGAATTGATGGCTGTCTGCTTGACCGCCCATCAAAGATTCATAGTTATAATCCCATGGCACCCCGTAATCTGCTTCAAGATTAGGGATAACACCCGGTTGTAGGTCACCAGCAGCATCGAATCCGCCGCCTAGTTCCATCCAGTTTCTCGGATAACCTGTACCTGGATACGTTTCAACGTTATTCCAGTACATGTACTCACGACCGTTACGGTTAGTCCATTGTGTTTTACATGCTACGGTACATGTCTGGCACCCGATACATTTGTTCAGGTCCATTACCATTGCTAATTGTCTTTTAGACATCTAAACCCCTTAATACTGTACGTCTTTTGCTTTTTCAAAGTTAACGGCACCATCGTATGCGTATTGGTTACCGTCCCAAAGACCACCGAATTTCAGGTGACCCCAGCCATCAGCCATTTCAAGAAGGTTCAATGCAGTTGGAACAACTTCATTGTGCCCTTTGTTTTTCAAATACATGTATGGTTCCCAACCGTGTTCCATTACAAGCCCGTCTGCAGGTGCAGAAGATGAAAGCTTAGCCATCGCATAGAATTCACCAAGCGCATTGTAAATACGGATTGTATCACCATCAGCAATACCTTTAGCTTCCGCAACTACACGGTTAACTTGGATTGCAGGTACACCACGTTGCAAACGCAACAATGTACGTGACGTTTTATAGTTCGAGTGGATTGACCAACGAGCATGTGGAGTCATGAATACGTATGGATAATCTTTCGATTTTGGACGAATTCCTTCCATACCTGTATTCGTTGCAGCACCCATTTTGATAAACATATCGTGGTCAACATAGAATGTTTGACGGCCCGACATAGTCTCAAGACGCTCAAATTTGTACAAATGGTATTCCATAGAACTGTATGGGCGATCAGAGTACAATGGAGACGATTTAGCCGCTTTTTCATTGATCAACAAGAATCCACCGACTTTATACATTTTTTCCATTGTCCATGGCTCATACTGTTCACATTTTTCAAGTGCAGCTTTTACAGCCATTTTATCTGTACCAAGGTAAACTTCACCAGCACCCTCAGACTCTTCATCCGTATTTGTATACTCTTTATGGAAGATCGTCAAATCATGGAAACCAGGTTTTGCATATTTCGGATGATCTTTAACTTTCGCTTTTTCAACGTTCCCTGGACGGTTTGCAATCTCTTCCAGCTTTTTAGCAAGAAGGGTAAACATTGACCACTCATCCATAGATTCACCGATGTTTTTGATGTTTGCAACTGGTTGTGCAAGGTTTGTAAAACGGTGGTAACCCGGAGACGTACGAAGGTCGTAAACTTCATAGTGTGATTTTGCCGGCAACAATACATCCGCAAATTGTGCAGCTTCTGACATACGGTAATCTACATATGCATAGAATTTTGTTTTGTTCAAGAATGCTTTACGGTATTCGCTACCTTTGTTACGGCGGAATTTAGAGTCAGCTACGATCAATGCACAGTCAGGCTGCCACCATGGTTTGTTGACATTTCCACGTTTTGATGCGTTGTTGACATTGCCGTTTTCACCCTCTTTGAGCATTTCAGAAAGAACAGCCATGTATTCTTTTTTGCTCATCCCGTTTTGTGCACGTTGAACATCTTCATCACTGAAGTATTCATCAAATGTTTTCATACCGTCACCGAATACGAATTCACCTACGAATCCAGAACCGAAACGTGGGTTATATTTACCGCTGAATCCAGAAAGTGCTCCAAGCCCAGACAATGTAAATTCATTTTCAGTGTTTAGTCCGCCGTATGGTCCCATACGTCCAGTCAAACCACAGATTGAAGAGATGTTCCAGATTGACATAACACCATTGAAGTATTTGTTCAATGAGAAACCAGTTGTAATTTCGACAACTTTCGGCAATGCGATATCGCGAGCAAGCTGACGAGTAGTATCCGGGTGTACCCCAGTGATATCTTTTGTAGCTTCAGGAGCAAATTTAGCAGCCGATTTTTTGAGCATTTCGAATACAGTTGTAACTTCACGCTTATGCCCGTGCATATCTGTGATTGTCCATGTACCTTCAAGCTCTGGTTCAATCCCTTGGTCGTCAAGACGAAGTGATTTGATTTTGCTACCTTCTGTACCTGGCATCAATGCGACTTTACCAGTCACTTTATCCATACAATAGAATTCTTCTTCGTATTTGTGGTGATCATCTTCATTAGCCGCATGTTCCATATCTGAACGACGGATCATTTTTTGAGTCTTCACATCTACAAGGAATGGTAGGTCAGTGAACGTTTTCATGAACTCTGGTTTGTAGAGTTTTTCGTTAAGGATAACATTAATAACGCTCATCGCCAGGATATTATCTGCACCCGCTTTGATCGGGATCCACAAATCAGATGATTTTGCAGTAGCATTGAATTCAGGAGTAATCGTGATGATTTTTGCTCCGTTGTATTTACCTTCCCATACGAAGTGTGCATCTGGGATACGAGATACTGAAGGGTTACCACCCCACATTACCGCTGTATCTACGTTATACATGAAGTCCCATGTACAACCGACGTTACCTTCACCGTATGCGATTGCAGCACCAGAGAACATATCCCCAAGGTAAGAAGATGGATAAATACGGATAGCACCAAGTTGAGTAGAGAAACGTAGTGGTGCACCACGACGGCCTTCAGTCAATAGACCTGTACCCGCATGTACCATCAATTTATCCGGACCGCGTTCTGGATCTGTCAAACAATCGAAAAGATTTTGACATACGATTTCA
>MUGE01000143.1:0-4394 GCA_002900545.1 Thermoplasmata archaeon M11B2D
TGGATCGCTACCACAAGGAACAAACAGAAAATATGAAGCAGCTTGGGATCTCCTTTGACCTCTTCACCAGGACAACGACAACGAACCATGAAGCAGTGGTTCAAGAAATCTTCTTAGATTTATACCAGAAGAACTATATCCATAGAAAAAGCATTGACGCACTGTACTGCCCCACCTGCGCCCGGTTTCTCCCAGATCGGTACGTCGAAGGAACATGTCCATATTGCCAGAAAGAAGGAGCGCGGGGGGACCAGTGCGATAATTGTGGAAAACTCCTTGACACATTCGAATTACACAATGTCAGATGCAAAGTGTGTAGTGGGACACCAGTCAAACAAAAAACAGAACATCTGTTTTTTTCCTTAAGCGCCTTTGAATCCAAACTGAAAAACTGGCTTAAGGAGAAGGAGTACTGGAAGGCAAATGTCCTGAAGTTCACCAACAATTGGCTACAGAACGGACTGCATGATCGCGCAATCACCCGTGATATCAACTGGGGAATCAAAGTACCTGTATTTGGATTTGAACAGAAACGCATCTATGTGTGGTTCGATGCCGTAATCGGATATCTCTCAGCAAGTAAAGAATGGGCAAAACATCAGAAGGAGCCATCGAAATGGCAGGAGTGGTGGAAAAACCCAAAAGCGAACCATTACTATTTTCTTGCAAAAGACAATATCCCGTTTCATTCCATCATCTGGCCTTCTATTCTTATGGGATACGATGAATCACTTACGCTTCCCTACAACATCCCAGCCAACGAGTATCTTACCTTGAAAGGAGAGCAGTTCTCGAAGAGCAGAGGAGTCGGCATCTGGGTCCCTGAGATCCTCAAACGGTTCGATCCGGACGTAATCCGCTATTATCTCTCAATAAACATGCCGGAGAACAAGGATGCTGACTGGACATGGAGTGATTTTGTCTCGAAAAACAACGACGAGCTTCTCGGAACATACGGGAACTTCATCCACCGTGTTGTCACCTTCACGAGCAAGAACTTCGGCGCAATCCCTGAAGCAGGCACACTCACCATGACAGATACAGAAGCACTCCAGAAGATACAGGATACTCAAAGAGAAGTCGGAGAGGCACTAACCCAATGTTCCTTTAAAAAAGGATTACGAGAGATCATGAACCTCGCTCAATACGGAAACGTCTACTTTGACCATAATCAACCCTGGATACTTATAAAATCCGATGTAGAACGCTGTAAAACCGTTCTGCATATCAGCCTACGGCTCGTCCAAGCACTGGCGGTCTGTATGATGCCATATCTTCCATTCTCTTCTGAGCGTGTCTGGAAAATGCTAGGACATACAGACCCTATACAACACTGGGATGACGCTCTTACTGACGTACATAACGCAACACCACTGCAAACACCGACACCTTTATTTAAGAAACTTGAGTTAACGGACATCGTGACAACCACTGATCCATTCTCAAAACTTGACCTCCGTGTCGCAAAGATACTTGAGGTATCTGATCATCCGAAAGCCGATAAATTGTATATCATGCAGGTCGATCTAGGGCCGCTTGGAAAACGAACAATCGTCGCTGGCATGAGACCATACTATCAGAAACAGGAGCTCGCTGGAAAATCGATTGTGATGGTCACAAACCTTAAGCCAGCGGTGATTCGCGGTGTCGAATCAAAAGGAATGCTTCTTGCTGCGACTGATGCAAACCATGTCGTCTCCCTTCTGGACCCGAAGGATAGTTCACCTGGCGCTGAGGTCGGGGTTGAGGGCATTGCCCATGAACCAGTCCCTGTGCTTGAATTCGAGGCATTTACACAGGCCCCGATGACCGTCGATGCAAAAGGAACTGTTGTGTATAATGGAAAACCATTGAAAATAAAAGACATGATAGTCACCACAGACCGAACGGTAAAGGAAGGAGCAAAAGTGTCATAGGAGAAAAAAACCATGAACGCATCTATTGTTGTTAATACAGATTTGCCAGTACAAATTCTCAATAAAGGGAAAGTGCGTGACATCTATGAAATAAACGATAACCTTCTATTGGTTGCTACGGATCGTATCTCCGCCTTTGATTTGGTCTTACCAGACCCAATCCCCTCGAAGGGCATTTGTCTGACACAACTGTCGAAATTTTGGTTTGACTACACAAAAAAAAGCATCCCCAACCATGTGATTTCCACCGATCTCTTTGAATACCCAAAAGAACTCCATCCGTACGAAGAACAACTCGCACACCGCAGCATGCTTGTAAAGAAAACCAAGGTAATCCCAATTGAATGCATCGTTCGAGGATACATCTCAGGGTCTGCTTGGAGTTCTTATAAAAAAGACGGGACGGTCTGTGGTATAAAGCTCCCTGCAGGGCTGCAGGAATCAGAGCGATTCCCTGAACCGTTGTTCACCCCGTCGACAAAGGCAACATCAGGCCATGACATCAACATTTCCGTTGCAGAGATGAAGAAAACCGTTGGTGCGGATGTCGCAGAGACGTTACGTGACTATTCTTTAAAAATCTATCAAACCGCGGCTCACTACGCACGGAATCGAGGGATCATCATCGCAGACACAAAGTTTGAGTTTGGATATTACGACGATGAGATCATCTGGATCGATGAGGCGGTAACCCCAGATTCATCACGCTTCTGGCCTGCAGAACGCTACGAGCCAGGCAAACCACAACCAAGTTTTGATAAACAATATGTTCGCGATTATCTAAATTCCACCGGATGGGATCATAGTTCAACACCACCAAATCTTCCTCAGAACATCATTGATGAAACCGCAAAGAAATACAAAGATGCATACGAGAAAATCACAGGAAAGACGTTTCATTTCTCTTAAAAAAAATACAAACACTTGTGTTTTCGCTGTATTTCTATTCAGACAAAAGCTTTAAAAATATAAGTCGGGTAATAGATATTTAATAATAAAAAAATAGATAGGGGATTTCATGAAGAAAAAATGGTCTGTACTTCTTATTGTTAGTCTTATTGTATTAACGATGCCGGTCGTACTCATACAGGGAACAACACCTACAAGCACATCTCAAGAAAAATCTGCTATAAGCGACAATGATGAAGGCAAACAAGACGGCAGATTAATCGAAACATTGCAATGGTATTCCCCAAATCAAGAACTACCAGGAACCTATCAAGAATACCTTCGAGACCATCCCCGCATCCCTGCACGTTTCTCAACTCCCGATGATGTTCAATTGACGCAATTCTCTGAGAATTACTCCCTTGCAATCCTAGTACATGAAACCTTATACCCTTCTATCGTCACAAGTCTTGCTCAATATTGTTCTGACATCGAAACCGAAGGCTACATCGTCTTTCTTCAACAGGTATCCGGTGGCACCCCTGAAGATATCAAATCCTGGGTACAGGAACGATATCTGGCTGGAAGCAGAGGCATCCTGTTCGTTGGTGATATCACCGCAGCGTGGGCTGAGGTCTCCGGCGATCAATTCCCTAGTGATTTGTTTTACATGGATCTTGATGGCACCTGGCAGGATACAAATGCTGATGGGGTCTATGAGGACCACACCGCAGGAACTGGTGACATGGGCCCGGAGGTGTATGTCGGTCGGATTTACGCATCAACGCTTACCTATGATTCCGAGGCAGACATGGTCAATGACTACTTCGCAAAAGCCCATGCGTATCGTACCGGCAACCTAACACAACCCTGGCGGGGGTTGGAGTACGTCGAAGAAGACTGGTTTGATATGAACGTGAACCTTGACCTTATTTATGGGACGAACATAACGCGCCATGATTACGGATACTTCACCACCGCAGAAGACTATCTTAATCAGATGGACCTCGGACAACATTTCGTTCAAGTATGTGTTCATAGCTACTCAGGGGGGCATTATTTCAGCACCCGTCCAACCGAGTCTGCAGTCTACGCTCATGTGTACGTGAATAGCCCAACGGCACGATCTGCGAAACTTCTTCTCGGAAGCGATGACGGAATCAAAGCATGGGTGAATGGAGAAAATGTCATCACAGCGGATCGATATGGTGGATGGACTCCCAATCAATTCATAACAAACATCTCTTTACATTCTGGATGGAATCGCCTCTTATGCAAGATAAGCCAGGAGGGCGGAGACTATCGATTCTCGGCTCAACTACGAGATATGTCCGGTGTCAGTTTCAATGACCTTTCCTATCAGTTGAACGATCCTGTAGAATATGGAGGGGAAGCTGAGTATATCCGCAGTTTTCTGCTAAACGGGTTCCATCAGGACACCTCTGATCGTTTCTGGCAGTATCTAACGACAAATTACCTTGGTGTGAACGAGGATTCGATTAACCCAATAGACGGACAGGTTATGGGCAATAACATATGGACCAGGTTTGACTCAGGCAATCCATTCATTAACATGGGCTCTCATTGTAA
>MUGE01000144.1:0-4391 GCA_002900545.1 Thermoplasmata archaeon M11B2D
GTACCACATGAAAATGGATATTTAAACAACATTACATAGCAGCTGCTTTTTCAAATATGCTTAATAATCCTCTAGCTAACCTTGTCCTGCTGAGAAAAAATCCAGTTAGCGACGGTTCTGAAGACGGTGCATCCCTTCTTCAAGTGCATCTAATGCATCCTTGAGGTGAGAAGTACTACACCCATAAGAGATTCTGACAAAACCTTCCTGATTAAAGTATGCTCCAGGGTTAATCAACAGTTTCTGCGTTTCTAATAAATACGTGCAGAGTTCTAAAGAGGAGGTTCTAATAAAATACTTAGGGAAACAAATGATACCACCATCCGGTTCAACCAAAGTAAACCACTCTCTGTGGCGATTCATCCATCTTCTGAGATATTCAAAATTGGCTTTTGACCTCCTCTGGAACCGTTTGACAAGAGGAGCATGAGCATTATGCAACATATGGGCTGTCATGATCTCAGACATGAAGGATGATGCACCAGTTGAATGCGCTTTAAGTTTTTGGAATGACGTAACTACTTTTTTTGGTCCGACAATCCAGCCGGTATGAAGCCCCCCCAAACCATAAATCTTCGTTGCACTTGATGTCACAATCACATTTGGTATACCAAATGAAGAGGGGTGCGTAATAAACGATCCATCCAGAAAAATCTCATCAATCAGGACATACACACCAGATTCATCTGCAATGGTTGCGATCTTTTTTATTGATTTTTGATCGGTTAAGACCCCGGTGGGATTATGAAGGTTTGTAAGAACCACCAACTTTGTCTTTCTGGTAATACGGCTCTGTAATGACTCAACATCAACTCTGAAGTTGTTTTCAAAGCTCCTTGGCCAGAGTACTTTTCGAGCACCAAGCATCTCTGGGGTCAGCCACATCGGTTGGTATCCCGGCTGTTCAATGATGAACTCGTCTCCCTTTTTTAGAAGAGAGGAAAACACAAGAAAGTTTGCTTCTGAAGCCCCCGTGGTCGTAACAATAGCGTCAGGCTCACAGTTATAAAGCGCACTTAACGTATTTTTTAATTCAGGCGCCCCATATTGTGAGTTTACACCAAGATCAAAATCCTTTGGAACTGAAAAACCAGAGTATTTTTGATACTCCTCCATAGTGATCCCAGAAACGTTGCTAAACGCAAGATTATATCTTGCCTTTGATGCGTTGGCAAGCAACCATTCAAAGATATCAATACGAGGAGCCTGCATCGAAGAAAACAACGAAGAAGACGTATATTACTCTATGGAGAAAAAAAGAAAAACTCATGTTTTTATGATGGCGATTCATTAAGCAGCTGATAAAAATTAAAATAATGGGATTGTGTCTGAAACGCCATCTGGTCATGGGTGGCAAAACTCACCACGATATCGCCAGTCACTCCACAGACAACCCATTGGTTCCATGCTTCCGCCATCCCGGTTCCTTTTCCTAATCGCTCAATTAAACGCAGGAGCGGAAAATCCTCTGCGAGATATCCATTTTTTAAAACCATCATGGTTTCATTTAACGACAGATTACCCCAGGAGACAAAGATGTGTTTGCTTACGGACTTGTACAACTGATATACCGCAAAATACGGACTGGTTTTTTGAAAGAACAATAGTTTGAAAAATCCAATCAGCCCTGAAGGGTTATAGGGGGTTCGTTGGGTCGCCGCGATTGTTGGATCAAGAAACACATTCGTTCGCCGTACCACATGGTCGATAGCCCAGAACGGTCGTTTACTCTCAACAGAGTTGTTATAAGTACCAGTGTGTGTGTAGTTCGCTGTTTGTTCAAGGGCAAACCCTTCTGCAGGGTCTGCCTGCGATACAATGAAGTTGAATCCATGGGTCCGATTCGTATTAAGAATCTGAATGGCTTCTTCGGCAGTTGTCGCCTTATCAAGCACCTCTTGTACCCTGAAGTGGTACGGATTACCTTCAAAGGTCTGGTCGTTGCTCCAGCAGATTTGAATTCCAAGCGAAATCCCATGAGCATTCATGCCTCCACCGGTATGAAACGACCCTGCAATCGAAGGACTAATCGATGCAGAACCATTCGTTGGCTGTCGGACAACAAGGATGGTATTCTCATGGGCATACCTACCACTACTCGGGTCCTGTATGGTAGATGGTAAATCAAAACTGCGAGCATGGTACAACCGTCCATCAGTGGTGGCAGGACCCCAAGCTGCAATCCCAAAGCAGCCATGATCCGAATATTCAACAGCCATAATCGACGCGATGATGTCAGAAAAGGAGACGTTCGCTCCATCGGCGATCCCCTGGATCTCTTGGATATAATCTACAGGGATATAAGGTTCCGAGATATTCCATAACAACAGCAGCTCACTGATGCTAAGATACTGCTTCGCATAATGTAAAAACGCTCGGATGTTTTGCTGAACTTCCTCTTGCAATAAATATCCATGTTGAAACCCCATTTGGTAATGAGAGCCGCTGACATGAAGAATGGTGATATTATCCAGTTCTTCAATCCAGCCTCCATCCAACAAGCATGTCTGAGAACATGATTCGACATTGGAATTTTGTATGGTACACGTCGCTGCATGCACAGCAGGTAGGGTAAGTAACAAACAAATACTTGCAACCCAAATTGGTTTCATCGATGATGCCTCCATTGTACTAATAGAACAAGCTGTTTATAAAAATGATGGTGAAGTGTCACCTAGGCGTTATCGAAAGTTTGGTTCTTTTTCTCTGGATTTTTATGTAGAATATCTTGAAAAAACGAATAGGTTGTGGTCGTAAAACAACAAAAGAGGATATATGGTCATCGTACAGTAGTTACCCAAGATTTTTCATATCTTCTTCGATGCGTTTATCAAGTTCCTTGTCAACGCCTTGTTCATGGGCGATCTTCTGAAGCTCTGCAATGATGTTTTCCCATAGCACCTGTTGAGCCAGCGCATAATCCCACATATCAAGACGTTTTGCGCCATCACCTTTTTTGAACTCTTCGATAAGCTCCTTTTTATCTTCCTCATTCATAGGTGAACCCTTCATTCCTCATCAGCTATTTTTCCTTTCTGAGGGGTTGCTGCTTGGGCGATCATTGACATTTCAGCAAGAATCTCCTCCCACAGCGCCTCCTGGTCAACCGCGTAGTACCACATGTCTAACTTTTTGTCCATATCTGCTTTTTTGAAATCATCAAGAAATACTTTCTTATCTTCTTCTTTCACAGGAAATCCCTACGAGCAATAAGGATATAGCAATGGCATATATATTTCTTTATTGTTTTGTCAACCAATTACGGTGAGAACCCTTGTTTCCATATTCTTCTGGATAACCTCCTACGAGGTATGATAAAGGGCGACAAAAAACGAAGAGACATTTTAACGGCAGTATGTGACAATGAGAAAAATTATTAAGAGAAAAACAATCCTTCTCTGCAATACATCGGAGAGTACCTATGGAAAAAGCAACGTTTGCAGCGGGTTGCTTCTGGCATACTGAAGAAGTGTTTCGACAGCTCAAAGGAGTTATGTCAACAACAGTGGGGTACATAGGAGGAACAGTACAAAACCCGACGTATGAAGATGTCTGTACCGATACAACCGGGCATGCGGAAGCAGTCGAAATAACCTTTGACCCAAAGAAAATAACCTACGAAGAATTACTTGCGTTATTTTGGGACATCCATGATCCGACCACAAAAAACCGCCAAGGACCTGACATGGGGACACAATACCGCTCAGCAATATTTTATCATACACCAGAGCAAAAAACAAAAGCAGAGCTGTCAAAAAAGAACCTGGAACGATCAGGGAAATACAAAAAGAAGATTGTGACGGAAATCACAAAAGCAACTACGTTTTATTCTGCAGAAGAGTACCATCAACACTATGTAGCAAAACATGGTTCAGCAGGGTGTCCAAGTTAAAAAAACACATCAGAACCAATATTTCTGAAGTGCAAAAAAGCTTATCTGTATGAAACAGATACTTCGATAAAAAGGTGAACGATATGACGCCACGGGGAAAAAAGAAACTACTTCAGGCCGGTAACATCCTTGCTGTTCTGATAACCATTCTTGTCAACGCACTTGCAGTGCTTCTCCCACTCAACGATAAAACCACCCAGGAGCTGTCAGACGCATTACCAAACCTATTCGTACCAGCGGGAATCACCTTCTCCATATGGAGCGTCATCTACGTTCTCTGGATTGTCTTTGCAGTCTATCAGGCACGCGACTTGCTTAAAAAAGATGAAATTGAAATGCCGTTCCTCCATCAGATTACCTTCTTGTTTATACTTAGCAGTGCCGCAAACAGCGCCTGGATATTCCTTTGGCATTACGAATACGTCGGTCTGTCGGTACTCATGATGATCATCCTTCTCTTCTCGCTTCTCGCTATATATCTCCGCCTTAATATCGGCCG
>MUGE01000145.1:0-4337 GCA_002900545.1 Thermoplasmata archaeon M11B2D
ATGGTACAACTGCATGAGATGATCTTACGAGATGGCCATCAATCGTTACTTGCAACACGAATGAGAACAGAAGATATGCTTCCGATAGCAGGAAAACTAGATGAAATCGGGTTTTTTTCCTTAGAGGTATGGGGTGGGGCAACCTATGATGTATGCATACGATACCTAAATCAGGATCCATGGGAGCGATTAAATACACTAAAAAAAGCAATGCCCAACACACCACTGCAAATGCTCGAACGAGCAATGAACATTGTCGCATACTGGAATTTTCCTGATGATGTTGTCGAAAAATTCATCTATCTTGCGAAAAAAAATGGATGTGATTATTTCCGTATCTTTGACGCCCTTAATGATTTACGTAACCTGAAAGTACCTATGAAAGCAGTCAAGGAAAATGGAGGTCACGTACAAGCATGTCTGAGTTATACGATTTCACCAATTCATACGGTTGATTATTTTGTTGACAAATTCATAGAATTAAAGAAAATGGGTGCGGATTCGGTTTGTATAAAAGACATGGCAGGAATGATTTCTCCAAAACGTGCCTATGACATCATCAAAGAAACAAAAGAGGCTGGAGTTAACCTGCCGATGAATCTTCATTCCCATTACACAAGCGGCATGACAGGGATGGCCTATCAACGAGCTGTTGAGGCGGGTGCGGACATCCTTGATACGTCACTTTCCCCAATCTCCGGAGGGACTGCCGCTCCTGCTACGGAGAGCGTCGTCGCTGCATTACAAGGAACAGAATGGGATACTCATTATGACCTAGGTTTACTTATTGAATGTCGGACATATTTCCTTAAAGTATGGGAAAAGTATAGGCATCTTCATCGATTCGATGCATTGAAGGTTGATCCAAGTGTGACACTGCATCAGATCCCTGGTGGGATGCTCTCCAATCTTATTTTCCAGCTTGAGGAACAAGGAGCTCGCGATAAATATCGGCAGATTCTGGATGAAACTGCACGGGTACGTCAAGAACTAGGGTACCCTCCGCTAGTTACCCCGACTAGTCAAGTCGTAGGGGTTCAAGCAGTTATGAATGTCTTACATGGACGGTATAAAGTTATTCCAAAGGAGACAAAAGATTACTGCCGTGGGATGTACGGAAAGCCTCCAGGGGAGATAAAACCAGAGATTATGAAACTGGTTCTTGGTCCTAAATGGAAAGATGAGGTCATCGATTGTCGACCATCAGATTTACTTGAACCATTGTGGGATAAGAAGAAAAAGGAATTACAGGAAATCGATGGGGGATCGCTGATTAAAAAAGAAGAGGATATTATGACCTATATCCTGTATCCACAGGTCGGTCTGAAGTTCTTGAAAGGTCAAGCCCTCGCAGAATTCACCTCAGATCACTTACCCTTACCTCTCGATCATCCATTAACAAGAGCGATGGTAAAACAATCGTTCCCTGAAGTAAAACAAATCTGGTTGGAGACGCAACCACCTGAGAAAAGAACCGGACCTGTTCAGATTCCTACAGAATTCCAGGTTGAGGTCGATGGAGAGCCTTATGAAGTGAAGGTCATCCCCTCGGGTGGATACCTTGTTGCTGGCGCTGGTGCTCCACCACAAGAAAAACCGAAGGATATCGAAGGTGGCATTAAGTCAAACATGCAAGGCACGATCTTAAAAGTGAAAGTAAAAAAAGGTGACAAGGTTAAAAAAGGGGATGTCATCGCGACAATCGAAGCAATGAAGATGGAGCAAGAGATCAAATGCGAAACTGAAGGGGAAGTAAAGGATATTTTTATAAAAGAAGGAGCTCCAGTTTGCAGCGGAGATGTCCTGATGCAAATTCTGTAAAGATGGTGATCCAACATGCTTAATAAAGTGCTGATTGCAAACCGCGGTGAAATTGCGATACGTATCATGCGGGCGTGCAAAGAGTTTGGCATTGCGACCGTTGCGGTGTACTCAGATGCGGATCAACATGCGTTATTTGTGAAATATGCTGACGAAAAATATAATATCGGCCCAGGTCCAGCCAGCCAAAGTTATCTCAACAAACAAAAAATCATTGATGTTGCGTTGAAATCAGGTGCAGAAGGAATCCATCCAGGGTATGGATTTATGGCAGAGAACTCTGAGTTTGCGGAGATGTGTAAAAAGAACAACATTGAGTTCATTGGTCCACCGGTTTTTGCAATGAAACTTATGGGATCAAAAATCGACTCGAAGAAATCCATGATCAAGGCAGGTGTCAAGGTTGTCCCAGGGGTAACTGAAGCGATTGCAGACCATGAACGGGCTAAAGATATCGCCCAAGAAATCGGCTACCCCGTCATGTTGAAGGCATCTGCTGGAGGAGGAGGGATAGGAATCCAGCAGGTAAACGACGAAAAGCAGATGGAAAAAGCTCTTTCAACTGTAAGACAGCTTGCAAAAAACTCATTTGGGGATGATTCTGTCTTTATTGAAAAATTCATCGAGAACCCACGGCATATTGAATATCAAGTAATTGGTGATAAAAAAGGTCATTTGATTCATTGTTTTGAGCGGGAATGTAGTGTGCAACGTCGTCATCAGAAACTCATTGAGGAAACCCCCTCATGTGCATTGACACCTGAGCTACGAAAAGAAATAGGTGCACAGGCTGTGCTTGCTGCGAAAACCGCTAGGTATTACAACGCAGGGACCTGCGAGTTCATGTTTAAGGATGGGAACTATTATTTCCTTGAGATGAACACTCGTTTACAAGTAGAACATCCAATAACTGAGATGACGACCGGTGTTGATCTAGCCAGAGAACAACTGCGTGTCGCCTCTGGATTGGAACTTGAATATGACCAGAAAGATATACATCCACGGGGTCATTCGATTGAATGTCGAATTAACGCAGAAGATCCTTTGAATAACTTCATGCCAGCTCCTGCGAAGATCATCAGATACGCAGAACCAAGTGGTCCTGGTATCCGTGTTGATTCCGGTGTATATCCTGGCTTTACCATTCCTCCGTTTTACGATTCTATGATAGCAAAACTCATTGTCTGGGGCGAAGATCGTCCCCGTGCCATTGAGCGAATGAAACGGGCTCTTTGGGAATTCCAAATCGGCGGTGTTCGAAACAATATCCCATTTCATTGTGTTGTCATGAATAACCCTCAATGGAAATCAGGTGTCTATGACACCAGTTTTATCCCTCGATATAATATCCTTGATCAGGTGGTAAAATACGTTCAAGAGCAAAAAGTGCAGTCTTCTGGCCCTAAGACCGCAGCGGCTCTAGCCGCAGTCCAGGCCGTGATTATGGCATCAAATAGCGGACAACAGCAAAAATAGACACGGCCGTACCAATTGTATGAAAGAGAAAACATTTGTAGAAAAAACAATGGAGTTTTCTAAAAATCTCACGCTTGATATCGTAAAAAACCTGCTTGTTTTTGAAAACCTTGATTCAACAAACAGCACAGCAAAAAACCTTGCACGTGCTGGTGCAGATGAGGGAACTGTTGTTGTTGCACAAACACAAAGCCATGGGCGTGGGAGGTTTGATCGCATATGGCAGTCCCCAAAGGGAGGGGTGTATCTTTCAATCATCTTGCGACCGCAAATCCCGGTCGATAAAGCATCGCTTCTACCACTTCTTACAGCACTTGCTGTTGCAAAGACTATTGATTTATATGGTATACATGCGACAATAAAATGGCCAAACGACGTGCGAGTGAACAAGAAGAAAATAGCTGGAATATTGCTCGAATCAGAAAGCACAAACAATACCATTCATTATGTAGTGGTTGGACTTGGAATCAACCTGCATCTCGACATAACACAGCTATCTCCTGAGGTTCGATCCCAATCCACCTCCCTTACCTCTGAGCTAGGTCAGAGCGTTGATTATCATCAGTTCCTGGGAGCACTCTTCCAGCAGTTCGATGAGATCTATATGGTTTTTAGACAACAAAAATACAAGAGACTTATCGATGAATGGAAGAAACATTCTGATACACTTGGTAACACTATCTGGGTAAAAACACCTACAGAGACAATTCAAGGGACTGCTTATGATATCGACAAGTCAGGTTTCCTACTTGTCAGGACAAAAACTGGGACAGTAAAGAAGATTCTAAGTGGGGATTGTCTCTATTTCGATGAAGTACACAAAGTATGACATCCATCCGTTGGACTTGAAAAAAAAATCACCTCATTGTAGCCCCCCTCATTTGCATGATTCTACAAAATAACCGTTTTTACAAAAAAAATTAATATGGTAGTTGTAATCCTGGAGCAATATGAACGGACAAAACAATGTGCTAAAAAAGGTGTATCAACGGGCGTTTGAATATGAAGCAAAATTAGGAAGCTGCCCACAGGGTGTACTT
>MUGE01000146.1:0-4282 GCA_002900545.1 Thermoplasmata archaeon M11B2D
ATCGTGTTTATAAATGAGAATAGGAATTTGTTTTATTTCATATCTATTAAAAAAAGTCGCTGTTTTTATTGTTGTTCTTGTTATCAGAAATTCTAAGGGGAATGTATGATAAAATATGTAAGAGGTGCATTATGGTTGTGCCGTTGAGATTTTCCGTTGGGTAATGTCTTTTATGACGTGAACTAAGCCGGATATCTCTCCGGTTTCAGTGAGAATCGGTGACGCTGATATTTCTAAGTATTTCTGCAGATAGGGTGCGAAGTACTCCACGATTATTGGTTTCTTTGTCTTAAGGATACTTGCACAGGGACAGGACTCAGAGGATGTATGGGTTCCATGCAAAAGTTCATAGCATTTTTTCCCTATGCATTCTTCTGGTTTTATATGGAGGAAATTTGTAAAAGAACGATTTGCTTTGAGAATGGAAAAGTTATTGTCTTGAATAAATACCATATCTGTAATTGCATTAAATGTTGCTTCCCATTCGTAGAGGAAGTGTTTTATTTTTTCTTCGGTTCTTCTTATATCCGTGATGTTTTCTATTAGCAGGATGACCCCTGGCTCTCCATCGTCAAAGGTTATAGGGATATGTTTGATTCTAAGGTAGATTTCATGAGTGTTTTGCACATATTTTTTTTCTATGGTCTGTTCCTTTCCGTCAAGTGCTTTTTTTGCATGGTGTGCTAGTTCAGGGATATGAAAAAAAGAGGCTGAGAAGGTTTCGATGGGTTTTCCGATGATTTCGGTGCGTTGTGCCTCAAGAAATTGTAAGAGGTTTTCGCTTACTTGGATTAATCGTAGTTGTTTATCTAGGATTAAAATATACTCATGAGTGAAATTCATAACTGTTTTAAGAGGGATTCGAGAGGAGGGAAAATATACTTTTGCTGGTCCGAAGGTGACCATTTCTGCATGACCTGAGATAAGTAGGATATCAAGGTATTTTGCCACCGAGTTTCTGTTTATATGTATCTGTCGTGAGATATCTGTAACCGTCATCCCTTTGGGATTATTTTTCAAAATTGTTTTTATTTCTGTAAGTTCTTGTTGGTAGCTCTCCACGATCGTTGAATCGTTGCTTACTTTTTATGCATTTCGTTTTTGCTAATCAGTTTTGCCATGCAGAAAAAGAAAAGTATATATAGTATTTAATTTATTCTTGTATTGCCTGGCAGAAATGCATGGCAAAGTGGTGAAGGGATAAAAAACATGAACTCTCCTCTAAGAAACCTATGGAAAAACAAACCCATCAAACTATCCGCCTGGGGGAGCGTACGACCTTCAATCCAGAACCCAAGCGCGTTCATTTCTTCTCTTCTCTTCCCACATCCCATCCTTATACGACACCAAACTACCAAACAGTCCTTCCTACGTTCATGAGGTACCTCATCCTCTCTTCGCATCCTATCTCCTTTTTTGAGGTACCTCCGTACAACCATATATTCCCCTATGTAATTTTTCCATTTTGACATTTTCAATGCGTAAGTATATATATTAAAAAAAGCAAGATATAACATTATGGATGAGGAGCGATATCAACAAAACAATATTATGATCGTCGACGACGACCCGGATATAGTCTTTAGTTTAAAATTACTCTTTGAAAGGGAGGGCTTTGAGGTCACAACAGCGTATAACGGAAGACACTGCCTTAATCAACTCGAAAAAGGATTTCATGGAATCAGCCTCCTAGATCTAATGATGCCAGTGCTTGATGGCATCGAAACCATAAAGAGGATGACAGTCGATGGATTCATCGACCAAAACACCATCATCATCCTTACGGCAAAACGCATCCAAGGGGAGGAGTTTAACGAAATCTACTCATATATCGCTGAGTATATCACCAAACCATTTGACATCAACACACTTATACAAACCGTAAAAAAATTAGCGAAAAAGCCGCCAGCGAACCAATTATAAAAACAGAAATAATTTCTATACACAAAACTTTATAATATTAATTGCTTTTATAAGATAATAAGATAGTATGAAGAAATCCTTATCATGTAACCTCCAAACAACCGTTGTTTTTCTGATAATTATTTCACTTAGCATCTCAGCATCATCGATTTCGCTTCCAACTCAAAACAACACAACCGCCTTTATTCTTGACCATGAGAATATACGGATAACCACAGACCAAAAAATCGCTGAGGTTCTCTCCATAATCGATGAAAATCTCATAATGAAATATCTTCAATTCATCGTTGGGTTTGGACCACGGATGACTGGGTCCTACGGATGCGAAAAAGCAGCTGAATATATCTATAACCAATTCACAAACATGCGGTTACTGACACGATACCAAAACTGGACAGGACGGGGAAACCGTCACTACCCTTATCTCTACACAAGCCAAAACATTGAAGCAACATTACCTGGCACAAACACGAATGACACTTCATCGATCATCTTTAATGCTCATTATGATTCAGTCGCACAAAGCCCAGGGGCAAACGATGACGGATCCGGTACCGCTGCCGTGCTTGCAGCAGCCTATGCGCTAAGCCACTTTGACTTCCATCGTACAGTCAAATTTGTGACCTTTTCAGGAGAAGAAATTGGCTTAGTCGGCAGTCGCGTTTACACAAAAGAGGCATACGAACAAAACGAGCGTATTCTTGTCGAGATAAACGCAGATATGATAGGATACGACGAAGGAAGCCGAAAGATGACTGTCACTGCTACAGAGGATGTTGGATGGGTAGCTGATATTTTTGAAAGCATCAATATGAATTACTCAATCGGACTAAACATAAGTCGCCGTGAAATCAATAGAGTACACCACGGGGCATCTGGCAGCGACTACGCAGTATTTCTCCCTTATGGCTGGGAAACGGTCTGCTGCTGGCAAGGAACCGGCGACCCGAACTTTCACACCCCACAAGACGACCTTAGCAATGTCAACATAAGTTACCTGGTAAACACGACCCGCATCATCGCAGCAACACTTGCATATCTTGCTGATGTTCTTGATCCCCCTCCACAGGTGCGAATTACTTCACCTCAGGTTGGTTTCCTTTACAACAACGAAATGAAAAAACGCCCAATTGACGAGTTTAAAACAACGGTCATCGATGGAATCTGGATCTGGGCGGAAGTCGACTACGCAACTGCCCCAATCGAACGAGCAGAGTTTTATTATGATGGAAAATTAGTCTTCACCGATACTGAAGCTCCCTATAAATGGAAATTCGATAAATTCTCCTTACGGAAACACCAGATTACCGTTATTGTCTATGATGAACTTGGGAGAGAATCATCAGACTGGAGAGAGATCCGTTTCATCAATATCTTTAGAAGATTTAATTAAAGACATAACCAGTATTGTTTCATAGAAATCAGAACACCCCCTAAAACCACCCGATGGAACACTGAATTTTTCCCATCTTGCGCTATCCTATTCTTTTTTAACATTGAAATAGATAATGTTCTGTTGAACATGCAACGAGGACTTGCGTCATTTGACATCTATGTCATTGTCTCAGAGCTTCAAGACCTAAGAGGATGTTTCATAGAAAAAATCTATCAGCTTTCTCGCGACGAGATTCTCCTGAAAGTACAGCAGAAAACAGCGAATCAAAAAGAAGCGATCTACATACGGAACGGGGAACTGTTTTGTCGCACTCAAAAACCGTTTGAAACACCTGAGAGACCGTCGCTTTTTGCGATGACCCTACGAAAATATATACTCAACGGGAAAATCAGCGAGATCACCCAGCACGAGTTCGATCGGATAATAAAAATCAAGGTGGGGAGAAAGGAAGGAGATTATATCGTAGTCTGTGAGCTATTTTCAAAAGGCAATATCATCCTCCTTAACCCTGAGGGAATCATCATCCGTCCCCTAATCAAGCAGGAATGGTCTTCCCGCATCATTAAAAGCGGCGAGAAATACATCCCACCACCGTCCCAAATAAACCCGTTTCATCTGACATGGCAAGAATTTCATGATATCATCTCAAAAAGCTCAAAGGATCTAGTACGAACCCTAGCAACCTCGGTCAATTTAAGTGGCTTGTATGCGGAGGAACTGTGCGCCCGTGCAAAGATTGATAAAAAAACAAAGGTAAAGGAATTAGGTCTGGAGTCGTGTAAAAAACTCTACGACGAACTGCAAAACCTTTTATCCATTTTCAAAGAAAAAACAGTTCATCCTATGTTTGTCAAGCAGAACGACACAATCATCGATATCCTTCCCTTCCCATTTGAAAGTTATACGGAATATATGTTTGAACCATCTCAAAGTTTCTCAAAAGGACTGGAATTGCTCATATCA
>MUGE01000147.1:0-4262 GCA_002900545.1 Thermoplasmata archaeon M11B2D
AGCATCATCGGTAAATAGTGGAGTACGAATATATTCTGATTTATCAGAAATCACGGACGATATAACAGACGTAAAAAAGAACATCGTTTCACAATTTCGAATTGTACCGTTTATAATAGAAAAACAGGCTAATGAGTACTGCACCTAAGACAAGAATGATTTCAAAACCAGGTGTACTCTGTTCAGCCTCCGTGATAAAAACCGTTGTGGTTGTTGAGCTTACCACATGCAATGTATCTTTGACTTGGAGGGTCACAACATAGGAGCCTGGAGAAGAAAACGTATATGTACTAACGGGGGTTGTTAACCAGTCCGTATCATACACTCCATCACTGTTAAAATCCCATCGATACCCTATAATCGTACCCTCTGTATCGTCATTTAAGGAGGCAGTGAAATGGATTTGATCATCGACCTTGGGAGTTGCAGGAGAAAAAATGATTACCACAGGAGGTGTGGTATCGATACTGGATTTTATAGTCGTAGTTGTGTTTTTCATACTGCTTCTCCCGTCGTTATCAACCACCGTTAATGTCACCATATAGACACCAGGTTCATCGTAGGTATGCGTAGCAGTTTTACCTAGGATCTGATTGCTGCCATCCCCAAAGTTCCACCGATAAAAAATAATAGTTCCATCAGGGTCAAAACTCAGAGAGCCGTTAAAAAAGGTTGGCTGAGCTAGTCTTGTTGTATATGGTCCCCCTGGATTCGCCACCGGCTTTTCATTCTCAGGGGATACTTGTTTTGTCGTAAAAAACCAGATATCAGATTTATTTTCCAATAGGCTGTCGTTGGCGATTGCATACCACGCGTACGTCGTATCAAACGGTAATGTTAAAGAACAGGATGCATTCGTGCCACTTGGTATATTTCGAGCGGTACCTATTTTAAGATCATTTACCGCATTATAAAACGAGACCTCTGAGATGATTTTACTATCACTATCGACCACCTTGACCCATAACGTCACTTTTAATCCTACATTTTCTTTATCATCTGCAGGAGAGGGACTCGAGGGTTTTTGCGGTGGTTTTAAAAAAACACCAGCCGGAAACCGATCAAGACCACCGTTTGGGATAGCAAAGGGGAGGTCTCCGATACCATCGAGATTGCGGTCAACATAATTATACGAATCCCAATAATTTCCAATCGTCCCATTATCCCATTGATTTGAACCTTGTTCCCGTGCATTCACACTGTTTCTAAAAAACCTATTCAAATAGATTATATTATCACTACTTCCTGTAATTGTGGACAAAGCTGTTGCGCTGAGATTTTGGAAACTATTTCCATACACGTGACAACCAGTTTTTTGAATGCTTAGACCAACTTGACCACGGTCAAAGATGTTATCAGCGATGATACAATCGATAGAATCCAACGTAATTGCACTAATGGAATTATTTCTAAAGAAATTCCCTTGGATTACATCATTATTATTTTCAGTTGTAAAAATACCATGAAAACCATTTTTTATAATAGTATTTTTTGTTATATTATTATTTGAACAGGCCTTTTCATAGATTCCATATGTGCTGGTTGTAAAATAATTCTGATACAATATATTAGCCTTCGACGAGCGCATATTTACTCCTGCATCACTTGCATTGGAGATTTTGTTATTTGAAAAAAGATTACTATTCGAAGAGTACACATAGATCCCTTTTGTATCATTGATGATATTACCGCTGATGGTATTATAGCTCGACGAGTCAAGATAAATACCCCAAAGATCACAGTGAGAAATCGTATTCTTCTCAAAAACAACGTTATTCGCTGCGATATGGACAAGAGCACCGGATTGAGATGTGATAAAACGCCCGGGATCTTCTAAGAAGAAATTTTCAAATCTCACAAAATCCGTAGTGATATCCACAAGGTACCGAAGCTCAATACCACGAGAAAGAATACTTGGTTTATCATCAATTCCCCCGATAAGCGACACACGTTTATTGACGATCACTGTTTCATTATAAGTCCCACTGAATACATAAATAGAATCCCCGTCATTTGCACGAGTAATCGCCTCAGAGATTGTTTGATATGGGTTCGCAGCCGTGCCATCTCTAGGATATACGAAGCTATCATCCACATAAATCTCTCTTCCTGCTGCCGTGGTCTGTTCAGTCAGACATAACATCGCAAGACCGTTCACCATTATAAAAATTATCATAACTATCGAAAAAGTTGCATGGTTTGTGCTCATAATCCCATCCTTCTAACCAAAGATGCATCTTATTAGAGAATTAAATACTTTTCCAAACACATACATTTAAAAGATTCTGCTGACATGATTGATTGCATGAAAGTATGTCTTGGAGGGACGTTTGATCCCCTCCATAAAGGCCATAGAACCCTCCTAAGAAAAGCATTTGAAGTTGCAGGAAAACGCGGCTCTGTTTTTATCGGCTTAACCTCCAGTACCCTCGCAAAAAAAAAAGGAACTCATACATCATTTGAGCAGAGAAAAAAAATCATCGAACGCTTCATCGAAGAAATCACCACACAAATTCCTTTTACAATCCAACCACTCTACGATACTTATGGTCCATCCATCGAAGGTGATTTTGATGCAATTGTGGTATCACCAGAAACACAGGAAACAGCAGAGGAGATAAATCGCAGGCGAACAAACCTTGGGAAAAAACCATTGCAGATTATTCAGATCCCTTTTGTCCTAGCCGATGATAAAAAACCGATTAGTTCCACGCGGATTCGAAACAAAGAGATCGATGAACATGGAACAATCCAAGGCAAAGAGTAAATTTATATAGAATTAGAATATCCGCACAAGCAGGTGATTATAGGTGTCCTATGTAATCTTCGAAGTTAAATCAGCAGAAGCAGGGAAAATTCAAACCATGCTGCAAGATGATATCGTTAATAGACAAAGCATTGTGATACGGGATGCAAATTCCTTAGATATCAAAGAAGCGGTCTCCTATCTAAAGATAGAGGGAAGCACGGAAGGACTAAAGCGCGCAGAAGAACTTGCCAAAGAACTTGGGATGACCAAACTGCCGGAGAAAAAAGCAAAAGAAATCGATGAAAAAATAAAAGATCAAGAGGACTCCGCCGCAACAGGCATGGGCATGATCTTTGATTAAAACATCTCTTACAAATTCCAATACTCACCGAACCCTTTTTTCATTTTTTTAATAAGAGCGGTGACATCATCGTTACCCTTCACCGGATCATCAAACAAAAGCGGATGGCCTACCATTTGTCCAAGCTGAGAGAGAAAGCATTTACCGATCCACTTGAAATTATACCCACCCTCAAGAGTACAAACAATCTTTGGTTGGACCACCTGGAATCGTCTGATGATTTCGCCAAAGAAATTCGCAGAAAGCCTCAGTCCACCTAACTGATCCGTATGATGGGAGTCATACCCTGCTGATATGATGACAAGATGCGGTTTGTATTGTCTGGTTATTGGGATGAATATCTCATCTAGCAATTGCGAGACCGCACCGTCCCCTTGTCCAAACTCAAGGGGCGCGTTAACGGTATATCCTCTACCCAAGCCTTCTCCTATCTCATCTGTATCCCCTGTCCCAGGATAATGAGGAGACAAGTGAAACGATTGGTACATCACATCGTTTCGTCTGTAGAAAATCGACTGTGTACCGTTCCCGTGATGCACATCATGATCAAAAATAAGGACCCGTTTCCCCTTCTTTGACAACTCATGGGCTGCAAGACCTGCGTTGTTAAACAGACAAAACCCCATGGAACGATCTGCCGAGGCATGATGCCCAGGGGGTCGTACCAACGCATAGGCGTTGGAAGCATCCCCGTTTACAACATTTCTACATATCAAAGCAACGCCTCCAGCTGCAAGCCTGGCAACCGTATAATCTGATTTACAGACATACGTATCCAAATCAATCCATGAGTCCCCCTGATCACTTATCTCTTTTACACGCTGTATCATCTCATCGGAATGCACCTCATGGAGCAGTTTCTCAGGCAAAAGCTCTGGCTTTATGCACTCAAGTATCTTGTAAAACGGCGCTTGCTCCAGGGCGTCAAGCAACACATAGAGGCGATCCGCGTTCTCCGGATGATCTGCGGTGTCATGTTTGTTAAATTCATTGGAAAACACAATTTGGGTTTTCATAGGATCAAAGGGAAACATCAAGGAGCTCTCTTATAATTATTCCTTCGAAGGTTTAAGTACGATGAATGCATTAACGGTTAAAATCGAAGTTGGGGAAACAAGGTCATGAGTACCATGCTTTTAGGGCTTTCACCAC
>MUGE01000148.1:0-4242 GCA_002900545.1 Thermoplasmata archaeon M11B2D
GTCTATGGTGAGGAAACAGGTAAGAAGGAGAATTCTTTAGTATTTTTTATAGAATTATTGTATCACATATGATATAAAAATCACTTATTCTTGTTTTAAAAGAAGAAACAATAGAGATGTTTACATATGCCATTGTAGATTATCACCAAAAAAAGTACAAAAAAAATTCTCCCTAGAAAGCAACGTAGGAATCATAATATACAGTTCTTTTGTTTCGTATAACTGGATATGGACTATAATGCAATTGGTTTTAAAGCAGGACTTGAAATACATCAACAACTAGAGACCCATAAGTTATTCTGTCAATGTCACTCAAAGTTAACAGATGAGAAAGCGTATAGCTTTGAACGAGTGCTACGCCCAACGCAAAGTGAACTTGGTGATGTCGACCAGGCAGCACTTGAGGAGGCATCACGCAAGAGACGGTTCCGCTACATTACAGCAGAAGCGTCGACCTGTCTAGTTGAGGCAGACGAAGAACCACCACATACTGCAAACAATGAGGCTATCGACATTTGTCTTACCATAGCCCTCCTTTTAAATGCAATACCTGTAGATGAAATCCAGTTCATGCGCAAGATAGTCATCGACGGGTCGAATACCACAGGGTTCCAGCGGACCGCTTTGGTTGCGATGGGTGGCCTGCTTCAGAACGTACGAATCGTAACCCTTTCCTTGGAGGAGGATGCAGCAAGAAAACTCTCCGAAGAAGAAAAGGTGGTACACTATGGATTAGATCGCCTTGGGATACCACTCATTGAGATTACCACCGAAGCCGACATCACCTCCCCAGAGCATGCCCAGCAAATCGCTGAACAGCTTGGTATGCTGTTGCAGGCGACAAAAAAGGTGAAACGAGGGTTAGGTACAATCCGGCAGGATCTCAATGTTTCCATCGCACGAGGCGCACGTGTCGAGATAAAAGGAATACAGTCACTTAGTGCGATTTCAAAGGTTGCGGAACAAGAAGCATTGCGTCAGAAGGAGATTTCTGAAATCTCAGAAACACTTCGTACGCGGGCAAGTAAAAACGATCTAATGGATATTATATGTATCGATGTATCTGCCGTCTTCATAAACACATCATCAAACTTCATCCAGAACATGCGTAAGAAGAACGCATGTGTCAAAGGGATCCGCCTCCCAGGCTATCAGGGGTTACTAAAACAGAGATATACACGGTTAGGCAAGGATTTTTCGATTTATGCTAGACTTGCCAGTGGTATCGGTGGCATCATCCATAGCGATGAGATGCCAGGATATGGCCTTTCAGAACAAGAGATAGCAGAAGTACACCAGCTCCTGCACATAGGCAATCAAGATGCGTTTGTTCTAGCACTAGGCGATGAATCCATGGTGAAAAAAGCGTTAGATGCAGTGCTACGACGGGCGATGATGTATTTTGATGGTGTCCCTGAGGAAGTCCGTCGAAGCCTTGCCGATAACACCACTGAGTATATGCGTCCGCTACCTGGCGCCGCACGCATGTACCCAGAGACAGATGTACCACCAGTGCGGATTACCCTGGAACGATTACACACCATACAACTCCCTGAAAAACCCTTGGAGAAACGACAACGACTTTCTTTGCAATACAACCTTAACAAAGAACAACTCACTCAACTGCTTTCCAGTGGGTATGAGGATGATTTTGAACGATATGCAACCCAATTCCCTGGCCTGGAAAACGTCATCCTTCGTACGTATCTGAACATTCTCCCAGAGTTTGAAAAACAAGGGATTCAAACAGAAACCATTCCAGAAGACCTCTTGACAATCGTGTTCTCCGCCTTAAAACAGGGGGAATACGCAAAAGAGGCACTCCCTGCTATCCTGCGTTATCTTCTCATGCACCCTACAGCGTCATTTAATGATGCGTTAAAGGAATGCGGTCTGTATCCCCTTGATGAAGAGGCCATCTCACAGATGATCCACGCAATCGTCGTACATCGAAGAAACTTTGTCAAAGAAAAAGGAATTGATTCCATCGGACCACTGATGGGTCTGGTGATGAAGCAACTACGGGGAAAAGCAGACGGAAAACAAATCAGCACGATTCTAGAAAAAGAGATCCGGAACGTTATGTCGTCATAAACTCAAACCATCTCACCTTTCCTTGCTCCAGAAGGGTCTTGATATGGTCCTGCTCCTTTGTACGTGACGTGTGGTCTTTGCAAATCCAAACGAAAAGAATACTATCCTCTTCGAACTGGATTCCATCGACGGGAGAACCGATAAACCGGAAATTATCAGGGTCATAGGGATAGTATTTCATGGCTTTTTGACACTGTTGTTTTTGATTAGTGATTGTTTGCATTTGCTTTTGTAATGGAATCACTGTGGTTCTATAGGATAGCCATACACCACAGAGAATTCCTATCAAAATTCCAATACTGCACACCCAGAGCGTCATCAAAGGATCCATACTTCTTCCTCAAAGAAAAAGGATAGATAAAGAAGTTGAATATCTTTTCCGTTCAGTTGGTGTTCGATGGAGTAACGCGTTTCTTAAAAAGGAATCGAAGGTTCTTGATACCGTCTTTGAAGCTTTCAAGCTTCACTTGACCTTCCCGTGCAAACAGGGTGGAGGGGATCTCTTTTGTTTTAATACGCTTGTTTTTGAACATCTCTATTTTTATCTCTTCAGAGAACGGCATACCGTTGTTGAACTCATCAAGGGGCTGTATTTTTGAAAGAGCATCCCGTCTAAAGATCCACATCCCTGATTGGGAGTCACGGAGGTTGATAAGGAAAAGAATACGAAGTGTCCATGCCAAGGTCAGGTTCCCGAAACGATGCTTAAGGGACATCGAACCATGCTTTAATTCAGCGAAACGATCCGTTGTCACGAAATCAAGCTGATGGTCCAGAAGCAGTTGGATGTACTGATGAATCATATGAAACGGATACGTCGCATCAGCATCACCAGTAACGATGATATCCCCTGTGGCTGCTGCAAACCCGGTTTTATAGGCTCTGCCGTAACCCTTTCGTTTCTCAACGATGACCCGAGCTCCTTTTTCTGACGCGATTTCCCGTGTCCTATCAGTGGAATTCCCGTCGACAAGAATGATCTCAAGATCCCAGTTATGATGTTTAAAATAGTCTGCATTGACCGCGCCAATTGTTTTTCCGATACCCCGTTCCTCGTTGATCGCGGGGATAACAATACTTACCTTCAGAGTCAGTCACTCCAAGAAACAGTATAAAAACAAGGGGGTTAAAAGGGTTTTGAAAAAAAATAAGAGAAAAAGGGGAAAAACCCCTTATGTGGTTATTTTCGTCTGCGTCTGAGGAGTAAGAACGCTACTCCGATTGCTGCAATTAGTGTCAGCAGCTCAAATCCAGGAATGAAGCCGCCTTCTTCAACAGTCACCGTGGTCGATATTGTCTCATATCCTGGGAAGCTTGCTGTTATTGGATAACTGCCTGCTTTGCTTGGAGCTGTGATCGTGACCGTCCCACCAGCACCGCTTGTATAGGTTGTCCCTTCGAAGGTGATGGTTGCACCGATGACCGGACCCCCTGTATCATCAGCGATGGTTAAGGTGAACGACTGCCCAGTTTTTACCTCACCAGCGATCGCGATGATGAGTTTTGGGATGTTGATGACCATGATTGTGCTTGAAGCTGTGAGGTATCCTTCAGCAGACGCCGAGATCGGATATGTTAGCGATGTTACTACGGAGGGAGCCTTTATGCTTGCAATACCTGTTGTTGTTGGCCAGGTTTGTCCATCGAAAGTGAAAATCACTGTGGCATCGGTGATGAGTACACCATCGGATTTTGCCTCAATAGTAAAGGTTGCGCCTTCATTTACAGACGGGCTATGACTGATGGTCATTGGTTTTCGAGCAGCTGCAACGATGACAAATTCATTGTCAGGATCGGTTTCGTTCTCGATATAGATAGTGACCTCACCACTTGCGTCAGCAGTGATTGAGAACTGTACCTTTCCATCTATATCGGTGAATAAGTCAGAGGGTAACTTCGCAAGAATCGAGTCACTTAGATTCATTTCATGATCAAGGCCAATTCGGACGTCTTCCAGCGGCGTTCCAGTTGCTGGATGGGTGACAGTAATTGTAACGATGGTTGGTTCACCAAGATAAATGGTCGCTGGGTTTGGTGTTGCTGTGGCAGTCGTTATTCTCAGAAGGCCAGTAGCATCCCGGTAATCCCCTAAAGCTGGTTCGAACTCATAGGTAATATTCCCAAGATGAGTGGCATTTATTCCTTCAA
>MUGE01000149.1:0-4237 GCA_002900545.1 Thermoplasmata archaeon M11B2D
CCACCCTTGGTCCTGTGCCATCTTAATTGCATTTAACGTTTCAGTGACAGTACCAATCTGATTAAGTTTAATGAGCACAGAGTTTGCCGCCTGACGCTCGATTCCTTTCTGAATTCGTTTTGTATTGGTCACAAATAAATCATCGCCAACGATCTGAACCTTGCTGCCAAGTCTCTTTGTTATCTCAACCCAGGAATCCCAATCATCCTCCGCAAGACCATCCTCAATGCTGACAATAGGGTATCGTTCACACAAATTCACGTAGAAATCAACCAATTCTCCCCCAGAATAAGATTTCTCACCAATTTTATAGGTCCCCTCGTAGAAAAACTCACTGGAAGCGGGATCAAGAGCGATTTTCATTTGTCCAGAGTATCCGGCGTTCTCCACCGCTTTTAGCATCAAATCAAGTCGCTCATCGATATCGACGATATGAGCAGGAGCAAACCCTCCTTCATCACCAATCAGCACACCGCTTGCACCAAACCTCGCCTTTAATAATTGTGCCAGTTGGTGATAGCTTTCCGAAACCATCCTGATTGCCTCAGTAAAGTTCTTCGCACCGGTCGGCATGAGCATATGCTCCTGGATGGAGTTCTCCTGTCCTGCGTGTTTCCCACCGTTGACCACATTACACATGGGGACAGGTAGACGATAGGGGATTACACCGAATAACTCACCGATATATACATAGAGGGGCACACCGCTAGCAGCAGCACCTGCTTTTGTAATCGCCATAGAGACCGGTAACAACGCATTCGCACCAAGGTTTCCCTTGTTTTCCGTACCATCGATTTTCAGCAGGAGGTTGTCTAAGGTTTCTTGATGACGGCAATCCAAACCAATTAACTTGGGAGCAATCTTTTTGTTGACGTTCTCGACAGCCTTCAGGGTCCCTTTCCCAAGGTAACGAGCTGCATCACCATCGCGCAGTTCAATAGCTTCATGCTGACCTGCACTGGCACCACTAGGAGTCATCGCGCGAAACACACCGCACGTCGTGACAACATCAACCTCAACAGTAGGATTCCCTCTGGAATCAAGGACTTGTCGTGCTTTTATGGAAATGATTTCAGACATGATGTCACTCCCCGCCATATGGTTATCATAAGCTATTGGCCTTTTTTAAAAATATCGTTTCTAAAAAAAGTTATGGAAACACTTAAAAACCGAAGTATGTTTTTCAACATTGGAGGTATTCGATTATGGTAGATGTCAATACCGCGATTATCGCAATATTTATTATCGTAGTTTTTCTGATAGCAGTGCTTGCGTCAGCAATAAAAATCATGCCGGAGTACCAACGGATTGTAATCTTTCGATTGGGAAGGCTACTTGGTATTAAAGGTCCAGGACTTGTGTTCATTATCCCCATCATCGACAAACCTATTCGGATGGATTTGAGAACACGAGTCATCGACGTCCCAAAACAACGGATAATCACGAATGATAACGTGACCGTCGAGGTAGACGCAGTGGTCTATTTCAGAATAACAGACCCGCAGCGGGCAATTGTTGAAGTGCAGCGCTATGACATGGCGACCAGTCTGCTTGCGCAGACAACACTACGGGACATCCTTGGTCAAAAAAACCTTGACGAACTCTTATCACAACGAGAAGAACTGAACAAAAACCTCCAGTCCATTTTAGACACCGGCACGGACCCCTGGGGGATAAAGGTATCAGCCGTCACATTACGAGATGTATCCCTGCCAGAGGAGATGCTACGTGCGATTGCAAAACAAGCAGAAGCAGAGCGAGAGAAGCGATCAAGAATCATCATGGCAGAAGGAGAGCTTCTCGCATCAGCAAAAATGACAGAAGCAGCAAAACTCTATGAAAAAACACCAATTGCACTACGTATCCGAGAATTACAGACACTCACAGAGATAGCACGGGAGAAAAACCTTATCATTGTCCCGGGTGGTGAAATAGGGACGATGGCAGGACTCGCAAAGGCAATAAACAAAAAAGTCGAGCAATGAGACAGACCTATTATCTCTTTATTTTCTTCTTTTTTTTACTTTTGTTTTTATCAACGAATGTAACAGCGCAATCATCAAGGGTTCTTCTTGTTGAAATTACCGGAACCATCGACCAATCAACAGTTGAAATCATAACAGACAGCTTTAAACAGGCAGACTCTATCGATGCGCAAGCAGTAATCCTTCTTCTAAACACACCCGGAGGCGGCCTTGATCAGACCTTTGAAATCGCCTCAAAAATCAAACAGAGTGAAATCCCAATCATCGGGTATGTCTATCCAGGTGGGGCGACCGCATGGTCAGCAGGAACATTCATTCTGCTTAGTACACCTCTTGCTGCCATGGCCAATCATACGATTATTGGATCTTGCCAACCAGTTGAGACGACTCTTGAAGGGACACGATTCATTAACGATTCGAAAATCATCAACGCTCTTGTCGAATGGCTTCAAGAAAGAGCAATGATGTACGGGAGAAATGAGACCCTAGCGGAACTGTTCATAACGCAGAACAGAAACGTAAACGCAACAGTGGCAAAAGACAGTAACATCATTGAAATAGTAGCAGCAAGTCTTGATCAGCTTTTAAACGATATAGATGGAAGAAACATCACTACAGCGGTTGGGATAGTTACTTTGGAGACAAAAAATGCAGAACAGATTTTTTATTCACCTCCGCTACAGATCCAGATATTGAAACTTATTTCGAATCCTATCCTGACTTCGTTGCTGCTGATGCTTGGGATTTTTGCTGTATTAGTAGGCATCTCCTCACCAGGGTATGGCGCCGAGGTATTCGGCGTAGTTGCTATCCTGCTTTCTCTCATAGGTTCTGGGTTTAGCATCTCTACACTAAGCATAATCTTTATAATAATCGGATGTCTACTGCTTACGGTAGAAATATTCGTCATCCCTGGATTTGGTGCCGTTGGAATCGGTGGGATTCTCTGCCTTATCATCGGATCGATATTTCTCATCCCCAGCTATCCGACAAGAAGATGGCTGATATCAGGTGAATATATGACAGATGCGCTCATCATCATGCTGGTTGTCATCGTGCTGTTCGCACTATTCTTTGCATTTCTTCTATATAAGATACTCCAGATTCGAAAGAAAAAATCAGTAGTAGGAAAAATCACTGGAGAGACAGCGCTGGTCATCGAACAGATAACTCCTGAGAAAACCGGGTTTGTACGATATAAAGGAGAATACTGGCAAGCGAAATCTGATACCGTGATTGAAACAAATACGAAAGTGGTCATCGTCGATAAAGACGAAACAACCTTGATTGTAAAACCACTTGATAGATGACCAAAGGTTAATCAACCTCTTTTTTCTTTACGAGGCCCGAAGTATGAAAAGGTTTGATATAAATGGATTCTAGGATTCGATGTCAGTTTCTTGGTGGCAGTGACGAAGTCGGTAATCTTGCGATGGTGCTTGAAATCGAGGATATGAAATTTCTGTTTGATTACGGGATGTCGCCGGGAAAACCACCAACGTTTCCACTCCCGCCGCCACCGGTTGACCTTACATTTCTTACTCATTCGCATCTCGATCACTGCGGGATGATCCCTTGGCTCTGCTCAGAATCAGATCACCGCATTATCACGACCGAACCAACCGCTGTCGTGAGTAATCTATTACAAAAAGATACCGTTAAGATAGCCCAAATGGATGGTTACTCAATTCCTTTTACCAATGCTGATGTCAAAGAGGCAGAGCATAGTTATGTCCCAGTTGAACCAGGGAAAAGACGAGAACTTGGGGAGAACTACAGTGTTCATTATCACACTGCAGGTCATATCCCCGGCGCGCTTATGTTTGAGCTGGTTGGAGAAACACGACTGTTGTTCACCGGTGATCTGAACACTGCCGACACCAGATTAGTCAAAGGAACAAAACCAGTTTCTTGCGATATACTTTTCATGGAAGGAACCTATGCAGGCAGGGAACATGAAAACCGAAAGCAATTAGAACGAAAATTTCTTGAAAAAATCGAGGAGGTCATCAATCGAGGTGGTACAGCAATCATTCCCGCGTTTGCAGTATCCCGCTCACAAGAAATCCTTCTTGTACTCAAAGACGCGGGGTATAACGTCTGGTTCGATGGCATGGGAAAAAAGATTTCAAAAATCTATTTGAAGTACCCGAGGTTTCTGCGGTCCGTCGATGACCTTAAAAAAGCACTTAAGAAAATCAACATGGTTCATTCAGAGCAGAGCCGTAAGACTGCAATGAATGCGGAAGTCA
>MUGE01000150.1:0-4211 GCA_002900545.1 Thermoplasmata archaeon M11B2D
ATAAACATTATGGAACTGTATTCTTCACGTGCGAAAAATAGATATGACTGTTGTTTTTTCTTTGGAAACATCATATAGGATAGTTTTAAATAGACATTTATATAATTAAGAATATGTGGGGATAACTATGAAAAGAACCTCTGATAAACGTAATGTAGGTGCTCTTCATAGATTCTCTGAGCACATCTGTTTCCGTGCTTCAATCTGAATGCTCCTTATTGCCAAGGAATAACTGGTTGTAAGGACTGAATCATAAAGAACCAACAAAATAGGGGAAAAAATCATGAATAAAATAATACCACTAGTAATTATATGCGTTATGGTCCTAGGTGGACTGGGGGCTGGAGCTGTTACAAATACAACGCACACACTAATGCAACAAACCGAAACCATCGTTTTTTCTTATCCAGAGATCGCCATTAAAGAAGATAAAGCAGTCGTCAGTATTTCAAACGCAAATACATGGCTGTATACACCAAACGCACCGATGCTCCCTGCATCAGTCACCACCTATATCTTCCCATTTGGAACCAAGATAAAAACCTTAGATGTGACGTTCTCAGAAGCACAAGAACATCCCTTAGAACAGACATTACTGTCTGCACCGCATCCAGTCACCAGTGTAGAAGGAATGAAAACTATAGAGATACAAGGGGAAAACGAACTCACAACACTGTATCCGGATAAATTGTTTGATTATCATCTGGGGGCAGGAATCTCCGGGAACGACCATGTTCTTTTTGTAACAATCCGATGCTTCCCTATCCAGTACAACCCTGGTGAAAATACAATCATTTTCCGGAACAAAGCACATCTCAGCCTTACCTATGAGCTTCCATCGGCCCAAACACAAACGGTGGATGACTACACGCTTGTCATCATCGCCCCTGAAACGTTCTCAGAGGCGCTCCTTCCTTTGGTAAACCATAAAATAAGCAAAGGAATCACCACAAAACTGGTTAGCAGAAACGAGATTTGCGACAGCGTCTATTTCCCAGTGGAAGGGCGGGACTGCGCAGAGGAGATGAAATACTTCATCAAGAACGCCTTTGACCAATGGGGAACCAGATATGTGCTGTTGGTCGGGGGAAGATATGGAGGTGTTCTAAATGAAAAATGGTGGGTGCCTGTGCGATATTCCCATCTTGATGATGGCTACAATTGGGAGGGAAGCTACCTCTCTGACCTTTATTTTGCGGATATCTATGATGCCTATGGTAACTTTTCAACCTGGGATTCGAACGGCAATGGTATTTTTGCAGAATGGAACGACCAGGGACAAGATATTATTGACATGTACCCGGAGGTCTGCGTCGGACGACTTGCCTGTAAAAACGTCAATCAGGTCAAAACTCTTGTACATAAAATAACTATTTACGAAAACACCACCGCAGGGAAAGACTGGTTCAACAGAATGGTTGTCGTTGGTGGGGATTCCGCACCAAACGCGACAGATCCCTGGTATGAAGGTGAAGAGGAAAACAAACTTGCGTTAGAATACATGACTGGGTTTGAGGGAGTCAAGCTCTGGACCTCTACAGGGAGCTTCAGCGGTCCTGAGGATGTTTTGGATGCGATAAACGCTGGGTGTGGATTTTTATTTTTCGATGGACATGGTAACCCTATGTCGTGGTCCACGCATCCGCCGCACAACGAGAGTACATGGATAAATGGGTTGCAGGTGAAGGACATGCCGAAGCTGACGAACGGGGAACAACTCCCAATCACCGTATGCGGGGGATGTCATAACGGACAGTTTAACACCAGTCTTTTGAACATTCTCAAAGGGATTATCCAGGAGCAGCTGCAATATTTCCAATGGAAATTCTTCCTTGGTGAATGGACGCCTGAATGCTGGGCGTGGAAGCTCATCAGTGTGAAAAACGGAGGGAGCATCGCGACTATGGCATACACAGGTCTTGACTGGTTTGCAGAGGGGGACTACAACAATGACTCCATACCAGACTGTGTTCAGTTCTTCTCAGGGTACGTCAATACACAGTTCTTTAAAAATTACGGGGTGAATGCTATAACCATGCTTGGTGAAGCGCACACCCAGTCCCTCATTGATTATCTTACGATGTTTCCACCGATGGAAGAGAAACTTGACTGTAAGACGGTTCAAGAGTTCGTCCTTCTTGGGGACCCCAGTCTCAAAATAGGAGGATACTCGTAGAGAAGGTGAGATGGGTATGACCGCACAGAAAATCATGTGTCTTGGAATATTGTTCGTCCTTGTTTTTTCGTCTCTTGCCATTTCAGGCCAAGGATTCAACGAGGTCCCCTCTACAACCAATACTCTTATCAGAATCGATATGACGAGTGGAACTGTGACAATTCCCGAAGGGGTCGAGATTATTACAGTTAGCCAAGGACAGTGGGCAGATGTCATTCTCCCTCGATACCGATTACAGGAGCTATCCGATCTCCAGATACCATATAGCATTCTAATCGCAGATATGAACGAGTATCATAAAGAACTGATGGGATCGTATCATACATATGCTCAGATTCAAACTATCCTGCAAGGAATCGCTGCAAGCTATCCAAACATTACCAGTCTTTTTAGTCTTGGAACAAGCTATGAAGGACGAACGATATGGTGCCTGGAAATCTCAGACAATCCAGGTGTCGATGAGGGAGAACCTGGCGTCTTCTATATGGGGCTGCATCATGCGCGTGAATGGCCAACTGTGGAAATCTGCCTTCACATCGCCAATAATCTGACGTCCCTCTATAGTGTGAATTCCACCATCACGAATCTGGTGAACAACCGAAGAATATGGATCGTCCCCTGTGTGAACCCTGATGGGTATTACTACTGTCATGATCTTGGGATTGATTGGCGTAAGAATCGACATTATTTCCCACAATATGGGACCTACGGTGTTGATTTGAATCGGAACTACAACGGCTCAAATAATGCTGATATAAAAGGCGCGTGGGGAACAATCGGCTCAGGATCAGTGACGCATTACCCAAGCGAAGAGACCTATTGCGGCCCAGGACCTACCTCAGAACTAGAGATTCAGGCAATCTTTGATTTTTTTGTTACCCATGACATTTGTGCATTAATCTCGTGGCATACCTATCAAGAGGAACTGTACTGGCCATGGGGATATACACCGTCCATTACACCAGATAGCACCTATATGAGTGCTGTGGGGACACAAATCGCCCTGCGAATCACTAGACAAAGTGGATCAGGGACATATACACCGAAACAAGCCTATGGTCTGTATCCCACCACAGGAGATACCATCGATTGGGCGTATGGATACAGTCATTACGTCCTTGGCAAGACCACTTTTGCCTATACCATTGAAGCATGTTCCTCGTTCCATCCATCAGAAAGTTACTTAGACCAGATTTGTAAGGAGAACTGCGACGGAGCTCTGTATCTTATCCAAGAGGCACAAAACATTCATGATACTGTCGTCCCCCGGGTGATCCCTCCCGTTATTGACGATTTATCGAATGATTCTGACGGAACCTATCGGGTTTCCTGGCAGGAAAAAAATCCTGCTGCAAATCCTGATTATTTCCAGCTTGATGAGCTGAGCGGGGTTTCAATTGGGACCGATGATGCTGAGTCTGGATCCGCTTTGTGGACCCTTGATGGCTTTTCCCTCTCAACATCCAGATATCATTCAGGAAGCTATAGTTATAAATCCCGGTCTCTGAACTCGGATGTTTCTTCTATGACGACTGCATATCCGATTCCTATCACAACGGGGATGAAGCTTTCATTTTGGTGTTGGTATTCCACAGAGACTAATTATGATGCCGCTTTCGTTGAAGTAAGCAGAGATGGTCGTTCCTATGATGTCTTGGAGACCTTCACTGGAACATCAGGGAGCTGGCTTTACAAAGAGTACGATCTGGGTTCGTATGGAGATGAATCGGTCTTTATTCGATTTAGGTACACCACTGATTCGTACACATTGCAGGAAGGATTTTATGTTGACGATATCGCCCCGGTTGCCACGGTTCAGACAGTGACCACCTTGTCAAATTCCATTACGAATCAGTACTATGATGTCACTGGAAAGGAGAATGGTACATACTTCTACCGGGTGAAGGGACATAACGACGCGCGTGGATGGGGCGACTTTAGCACTCTTGAGCGCATCGTCGTTGCCCTTGGCGATGATACAATCCCGCCTGCGACAACCTGTACTCTTGAAGGGGAGATGGAAGGCGACATCTAT
>MUGE01000151.1:0-4187 GCA_002900545.1 Thermoplasmata archaeon M11B2D
TGCTAGAAATCTCATATTTTTTAAAAAAAATTAGTTTTGTTGTAATTTTCTAAAAAAAAATTTTTTATTATAGTAATGCTTTTTGGATAAACATAAACCGAATACAATTCTGGGCAAACGACACAACAATGAGGCGCCTTTTCCGTATTCATATCATTCTCCTCCAAAAGGTGCCTCATCAAAACCTAATAAATAGTCGATTGTTATTACTATCTGGATTCATTACAATAGAAGCAGTTGGCATAGAATCGAATGAGATATGAAAGGAATATATTCGATAATCATTAAATAAAAAGGAAAACATATGAAACGAACGTTCAAACTAGTCCTCTTTGATATGGATGGGACGCTTCTAAACGGCAGGACAATATTTGCCTTTGCTAAGAAAAAAGGATTCACCAACCAATTGTCAACAGTTCTTGATTCTTCGAAGGAACCCTATGAAAAAACCCTGGAAATCGCATCCTTATTAAAAGGGATGCAGTACAAAGAATTGCTTGATATTTTTAGAAACATCCCATTTCAGGAGCATGTCGATACGGTGATACCGCAACTCCGGGAGAACCACATAAAAATAGCATTAGTCACCGATGGATATCAATGTTTTGCAAATGATCTTAAAAAACGCCTTGGTCTTACTTATGCATTTGCCAATAGGCTTATGATACATAACCAGCTCCTGACCGGTGAACTCCTGTTCCAAAATAAAGAACTACAGAAAAGTAGCAATGGGAAAATCTATTCGATTAACAAGCGTGCTGTCTTAGAGTTCCTTAGCATGATCCTTGATATCAGTCCCAATGAAGTGATTGCTGTTGGTGATGGTTTTGTCGATATTGATATGATACGCGCAGCGGGGTTAGGAATTGCGTATCGTGCACCACCCGAAGTCCAAACCCAGGCTGACGTAGTCACAGACGATTTACGTGTTTTATTACGGTATATTGAGAGGTGATAATATGGACATAAAACAAGAAGAAATAACAACATTGCATGATATGCATGTGGATAAGGTTCAACTGATGAAACAGGTAAGTGACGTTGCGACTGAAATCCCTGTCTCTGTTATTATGCCCATGCTGTATAAAGAGATAAAAAGCGATGCGTTAGCGAATATTTTAAATCAGCTTAATAAATGTACATACTTAAAAGAAGTCATTATTCCTCTTGCCGCTAACAGCGAGGAGGAATTTAGCCATGTAAAGCGGTTTTTTTCAAAGTTGACGATTCCAAAACTCATCATCTGGTGCAACGGTCCAAAAATAACAAAAATTTTAACAGAATTAAAAACCCAGGGATTAGATGTCATCAGTTACGGTGGAAAAGGACGTGATTTATGGATTGCCCTTGGCATCGCAAGTATTGAATCGTATGGGATTGCAATTCACGATGCGGATATACAAAACTATGATGAGACAATCCCTACGAAACTTCTCTTTCCCCTTCTCGAGCCAGAGTTGGATTTTAAATTCAACAAGGGATATTATGCTCGAACCAGTATTGATAAAACGATTCTATATGGACGTGTGTTTCGCTTGTTTCTCCATCCTCTTCTCCGTGCACTTGTTGATGTATTGGACGATGAACCTGATTTTATTCGATTTCTCCGTGCGTTCCGATATCCGATTTCCGGGGAATTCGCATTAACAAGTGATCTTGCACGAGATTTAGATGTTCCCTATGGATGGGGTGTCGAAATCGGCATTATGGCTGAAATCTATCGAAATGTAACCATGAAACGGGTATGTCAGACTGATCTTGGGTTCTATGACCATAAACATCAGGAAATCGGCAATTCTGGTTCAGGGCTTGTAAAGATGACAGGCGATATCTTTAAAAGTTTATTGCGAATTTTAATAGAAGAGGACCATATTCAGATCGACCAATCGTTTTTATTATCCCTCCGAGTTCTCTACCATAAAAATGCTAAAAATTGTATAAAAAAATACCATGCTGATGCTCGTTATAATGGAATAAAGTACGACCGGCATTTGGAAGAATCAATGATGGAGCAATTCAGTGATCAGATTATGACTGCGGGACAAAATTACATGCTCGAACCGGTGTACACACGGTTGCCTGATTGGCTTCGGACAATATCTGCGAAAAGGAAAATCAGAGAAGAACTCCTTGAAAACGTCATTGAGAGGAATAAAGGGTGAACGTATGAACCAGGATTGGAATAAAGGGCTGTCATTATCTAAAGAGCTAACCAAGATTTGTGCAACTATTAAACCGCTTGATATTATGGTTGGCGTCTTATGTAAAGACGTCGAAACAACTATCTTAAACCTCCTTAATGTGATTAATGAGGGGTTGTATCAGCATTTTCCGGATTATAAAAAGGCTATCGTAGTCTCAAAAGGTCCTTCCGAGGATAGGACCTCCGAAGTCATTGACCTTTTCCAACCCTATAGCAGGATTAATAAAATCGTTACAGATGATATCTATGATGGTGGAAAGGGAGCAGGGGTTCGAACGATTATCGAAATCGCTCATGAGACCGATGCAAAATGTGTCGTATTACTCGATGGGGATTTACTGAGTATTAAACCAGTTTGGATTCAGACGATTACCAACGCGATTATCTATGGAAGAGCAGATTTGACGGTCCCGTACTATATCAGGGACAAGTATGATGGAGTTATCACCAATAATCTCGTGTATCCCTTTACACGAGCGTTATATGGATTAGATGTCAGACAACCAATCGCCGGGGAATTCGGCTTATCGAAGAATTTGTACGAAGTATTGCGTAACCATCCTTTGTTCCCGCCAGACTTTGGTGTTGATATCTTTATTGTTACTGTTGCGGCAGCGAAGGAGATGAAGGTAAAAGAAGGGCTGTATTCATTGAAGATCCATGAATCGACAACCCGGTATCTTGAACCCGAGACACTGCTAATTCCAATGTTTAAAAAAGTAACAGGAAGTATGTTTGAACTTGCACGATATTACGAGGATTATTGGAAATATCGCCCCCTAACCAAAACCAAGATGTATTATAGAAATTGCTATAGCAAACGACCAATCCCTGTGAAAGTTGATATCGAAAAACTACAACATATGTTTATGACTGAATATACTACAAAAAAAGAGGCATTAGCACGGTTTCTCCCGCAGAATATTCTTACCGCTCTTTCTGATACTGTTGATCAGCAGAAGATCCTTGCTGCTGAGCTTTGGGCTGACATCGTCTATAACTTTACTGCCGCCTATAAACAAGCAACAAACACATCTGAAAAACAAAATATTCTTGACCTGTTTAAGACACTCTGGATTAGGCGCTTTGTGAGTTATACGATTGAAACAAAGGATATGGATATCAATGAAACAGAGGTTTTCCTGCAGAAACAAGCAGAAGTCTTTGAGGAGAAACTCCCCTATCTTCGTTCGATTTATCCCTGATTGCTGTCGTAGCCTACGTTGTATTTGTTTTTCTGTTTAAGAAGGACTTCTGTATGCGGATAGGCAAATTCCACATCCTTTGTTTGTCTGATACGATGGAAGATTTCTCGTCGAATATTCGTTGCAATTCGATTCCTTTGAATTGTGAGTGTGTAATACCGTACGGTGACTTCAATACCTGACTCTCTAAATTGTAATCGAATATGAGAAGTTTTTGGTACTCGTTGTGGAAAGTCTTTGTAAAATGGTTCCATTACTGTGTGAACAGAAGAGGTGATAATTTCTTCGGCTTTTTCTAAGTTGCTCTCATAAGTGATGGCTGTTACTATCTCTACCAAAATATAGTCTGATTCACGGGTATAATTAATTATTTCTTTTTCAAAGATCATTGAGGTTGGAATCATGATTATTCTGCCTGACCGCTCTTCTCCTTCAATAGTTCCCCCAACTTCATTTAGGAATATGTGCGAAAGCGTTATATCTGTGACATCTCCTTTTAAAGTCGATATAAGTATACGATCACCGATATCAAAAGGTCTTCTGATAATAAGGATAAGCCATGCAACAACACCACTGATAGGTTTTTGAAGAGCCCATCCAAGAGCAACAGATAATAATCCTGCAACAAATCCAAGTTGGGTAAGATTACCATAAAATAAGGATATTAGGATAATTGTAAGAAAGAAAATAAAGATAAATTTGATTAACCCAAGGAAGACCTTTATATTGGAAATCTGTTTTTTTGTTTTTACTCGTTTCAAAAGATACCATTGTATGAT
>MUGE01000152.1:0-4174 GCA_002900545.1 Thermoplasmata archaeon M11B2D
TATGGCGGCTTTCAAGCTGATATGACAAAAGTCAATGTAACCCTGCAAGCCGGGGAAAACAGGCTGCTTGTGAAAATCTCTGAATGGATGGGGGATCATGGTTTTAGCGCTCGTTTCTGCACGGCGAATGGAGGTGCGGTTCCTAATCTTACATATGACCCTATGCCTACCCCAATCACCTACATTGGTACTTGGATTATGAACGGCCCGTATGTAAATCCAGATAAAACGACACGGTTAAGTACCGATTATCTTGGTGATGAAGGAAACGTGTCACCAAGCGAAGGGGATCCCGCCCCATTTGGCGTCTGGGAGCGTGGGATTGGCGATGGATATCCATTTAACATTGGTGGTTTCTACGACCATGGTGACTGGGTGTTCTCACAGGACATCCAGGATCGCGACCCGCCAGTTTTATTCTATAATCTCTTCGCATGTGGACCAGGGAGATTCACCGATGAGAATTACCTGGCTGGATCATACATCTTTCACACGACGTATGGGTTAATCACTGTGGCATCCTCAAAGAGCGGAAGCATGTTGAACTTTAGGGATTTCACCCAGCCGCTCAGCGAAGGAAAAAGCATCGGGGAATCGTTCCGTCTCTGGTTCGATGCCCAAGCGCCGTATCTTCAATGGGAGAAAGAATGGTACTACGGCATGGTCCTGCTTGGTGATCCTACACTCTGTGTCCCAAGCTATATCCAGATGAGCGTGATTCGGCCGGAGAATGCAGTGTATCTCTTTGATAAAAAAGTTCTACCGTTTTTCACGCCACTAAGTCTTGGGAAAATCACGATTGAGGCGACAGCGACAAGTACAGAGTATGGGATTGAAAAAGTGGAGTTTTACATCGATGACAGACTCCAATCCACCATCCTGACCGAACCGTATAGCTGGACATGGAATTCCCTTTCGTTCTTCAGACATACCGTAAAAGTTGTTGCCTATGACACCATTGGCCGTAACGCACAACGGACATTTACGATGTGGAAGTTCTTCTAAAAAAAAAAAAACGCTTATCCTTCTTGAACAGGGGATCGCCAGTCAAGACCCGGTGTTCTAATGCCTACCTTAGGAATTAAGGGCGACCGTCGTTTATGCTGGCTTTTCCTGCGCATGATGCGGATACGTTCGATTTGCTGTTTAGACACGGATGCGTATTTTTGTATCTCGCCACTATCGATCTTTAACTCCAAGCCATATAAGATCCGATCAAGGGTCTGATAGCTCATACGAAGCTCCTTTTCATCAGTCTGACCAACCCATAGTCCCGCAGTCGGTGGTTTTCGTATGATTGGAGCGGGGACTTTGAGGTATTTTGCCAGCTGATATACCTGGGTTTTATACAAATCACCAAGGGGTTGAAAGTCGACACCTCCATCACCATACTTTGTGAAATACCCTACAAGGAACTCGGATTTATTAGACGCACCACAGACAAGGCTACCCGTCTGATTTGCATACTGATAGAGAAGTATCATCCGTACCCGGGGCTTGATATTTGCTATCGCTATCCTCTTTTTTTGTGTCATATTCTTCTGAAATGAGTTTACAAGCCAGGAGATGTCTATTTCTTTACAGCGAATATGGAAAGTGTCAATCACAAGGTTCACATGTCTACGGTCAAGAGCAGGTGTGGTCGTATCCGGAAGAAATAGACAGTGAACGTTCTGTGCCCCAAGAGCTTCCTTACATAAAATAGCACTGACCGCAGAGTCCACCCCACCAGACAAACCGATTACGACGCGTGAACATCCTGCGCTTTCCACATACGTCTGAATGAACTGCTTAATGACGGTGGAGACTTCCTTTGGATCAATGGAGAGATCAATCATGGTTTCCTTCCTCCCATGTAGCAATTGACTCCTGTATCAAGGTTTCCGCTTTCAACAATACCTGGTTATCAACATGGTTAAATGAAGCACGTGCAATCGCAAGGGGAATCCTGCGAAGGTAATCAGACATGCGAAGGTCCCGTCGCAACGTCGTGTTGTAATGGTCCTCCACGATGTCGTTCATCATCATGAGATACTTGTGTACGTTTTTCTCAGATGCGGTGATAGCAGGCTGGAATCGTCTGGCAAGTTTCACCCACTGATCATAAAAGTCGTGTTTTTCTTTCAACTCACCAGTCCCATAAAACTTCTTCCTGAATAGATTTAACCGGTCTTCTCTGCCGATGTTTTGTACTTTTACGACCAACGCGCATCGACTCATTAGCAGAGGGGATAACCCGATGTCCTTCAACGCGTTTTTCCCAAACACCTGAGATTTCGGGTTTGCAAACGCGATCATGATGAAGTTGCTTTCGATGTTCTGATGTAGTTTTGCGGAATGCACACTGCATTTCCCGTTCGAGAGCAACTCATAGCAATACTCGATGTCCTCCCCAGGGATTTTATCAAACTCGTCGACTAAAACAAGTTTTCGATTCGCATGGGGCAGCGCCCCAAGATCACCAGTCCCTAGATGACACACCAGTCCAGATCGAGTGGTGTTGGCACCGATGGTGGTGATGTCAGAAAAGCGCTCCGTGATAATTTCTTTAGCCATCGTTTTGCTGCTTCCCGGTTCTCCGATTATCAGGGAATGGACTGGCTCTTCAAAGGTTGAAAACATGCTTGCAGCAATCACCTTCTTCATGACATCATTGCCATGGATCTCTTGAAACACGTTCTGCCAGAACCCGTCAAATCCACGGTCTTTGGCAAAGCGTTTTAGTTCATTCTCAGGCAGGTAAATTCCGCTTTTTTCACGCTCCATCATCCTTTTTGATTCAAGGATCTCCTGAAGACTCTCTGCTTTTGAAATCACCTTGGAAAATGCTTCTGATTTCCGTGAGAGTTTCAATACGTTTCCCTCAATGGTCAACGCCGCGTTTCCCCACCCAACCACATAGACGTCAAGTGCGTTCAGAATCGATTTTATGACCGCTCGATTTGTTTGTTTCGACGTAATCTCAATGAAATCCCCATTCGTGATGACGATGTCAAGGATGTTTTCATTGGCAAGGATGTTACGAGCCCGCTGTACAAGCATCGTGCCTTTACTCGGCCCCATTCCCAGTGAAGATACAGACATGATAGCGATCTGCTCAAGGGTTGTGATACCCATGTTTTCCAATTTCTTTCGATCGGAGGGAACAACGCCAAGTAAGGTTAGGTCATCTTCCATGCAACACCTGCGCGAACAGGCAATATCTATCTAGAAGCATTAAAAGTTTCTGGTACTACCAGTAGCTTTGAAAGTAAAGAGGGAAGTCTTAAAAATCTTACTAAAATAGAGGTTTGCACACAAAGTACGGGGTTTATCTGTAAAATCAATTCTGCACATAAACTCATTTCACATCATCGATAATTTCTAACAGTCTTTTTTCAACTCATCTTAGAATTTGTCATAGGTTTTATTCGCAGGGTGCAACCTCTTTTCTACCATTAGTTCCCCTATAAAAAGAATATCCTTAGAAGAACTTCCAGACATAGAGCCGTCGACGCCAGCACCAGCAGGGCGACACCAACAACCAGACCTTTCCGTAACACTCCCTATTTTTCCCCTAATCAATATAGTTAGTCCATTACAGTTCTCTTATAAATACGTTTTATATCCCCCAGTGAGGTCTCTCCAAGAAGACATCAGAATATCAGGAATGCATGGAGAAAACCATTCAAGCAACCCGTTTCATAAGAGGATGAAAGAGGAAAAGTCCTTTGCTTTTTTTTCATCACAATCAATGAAGTATCCTCTCTTTTAATCTTGTTTAATAGTACTTACGGACCTCTCTTCCTAAAGTTGCTATGGTGCCTTCTGTTGTAATCGCTTTTATGATGATCCGATGGGTATGTTCTGCTCTCAGTGGGTATCGTTCAGTCCACGTCCAGGTGTACGGTGGGGTAGTGTCTACCGCTTGTAATTCAAAATCAATGTAAAATTCAATGCGATCGATTCCAATGAGGGGATGAGACGCATCAGCCTCAACAGTCATTTTCCCGATGATCAAGGTGCGGGGGAATTTGCAGATCCGTATGTTAGCGATGTAGAGCGCCTGCTCTGGTTTGATGTACCAGACGGTCGGTGGACCATAGGTGATGGTTGCTGTGGTCGTGTCGCTGCTGCTGTTTCCTTCGTTGTCCGTGAGCGTGAAGGTGACATTGTAGGTGCCGATGTCCCGGTA
>MUGE01000153.1:0-4147 GCA_002900545.1 Thermoplasmata archaeon M11B2D
GATATGAAGGAAGTACCAAACCAAGCAAACATCAAACCAAGGATGTTTTCTTATCAGAACCTCGTTATTGAACTGCATCCTGAGGTGTATGACCCTGCGGAGGATTCGTTTTTACTCCTTGAATCACTGCGCATAAACCCTGGAGATACCGTATTGGAACTTGGGACAGGATGTGGCCTTATTGCCCTGGCGTGTGCCCTGAAGGGAGCAGAGGTACTCTGCACCGATATCAACCCCTTTGCAGTGCAGCTTACACGGCGTAATATCGAAAGGAACCGTCCGTACTTGATAGGTGCGGCTGAAATACGAAAAGGTGACCTATTTTCTGTTCTGAAGAAGCACGAGCTCTTCGATGTCATCATATGTAACCCTCCCTATCTTCCCACCAAAACTAGGGAGAAGACTGGTGGGTGGTTCGATGTCGCGACAGACGGAGGACGTGATGGCCTGAACGTAACGAAACGATTTCTTGAAGGAGTCGTAGCCCATCTTCTCCCCGGAGGCTCTGCGTACTTTATTTTTAGTTCCCTGTCTAATCGCTATACATTAGAGCGGTATCTGAAAAAACAGCGGTTGTCCTCAAGCATCGTTGCGTCTCGTCTGTTTGAAGGCGAGCAGCTTGACGTCTATCGTGTATATCCGACAGCTTAAAATCAAATAACACGGTTACGTTATCACTGAAACGCTGGATGTGTATGACCGACGAATACTACCCCTGGGGCGGTGAGTTCACGATTGGTGCACTAACAGGATGTGTCGCTGTCGTGTTACTAAACATTCAATACACCCCACCAGAGAGTGTTGCTATCTACGGTCGATTAAAGACCGAGAACATCGGCATAGAAAAGATAATCGCAAATGTTATCTCAAATCCTTCTCTTCGTTTTCTGGTGCTCTGCGGTGATGACATCCGAGGACATCGCTCAGGATCGTCCCTTATTGCACTCCATAAGAATGGGATTGATCAGAACCATCGAATCATCGATGCACCAGGGGCGATTCCATATATAGAAAACTTGCAGGAAGAGGCGATCCGACGGTTTCAGGCACAACTCAGTGTTGTTGATTTAATCGGAGAGAACGATGCAGCGGAAATAGACGCGGTGATTACTGATTGCATTTCCAAGGCGCCTCCGTCTTTTGGGGAGCCGTATATCGCGATTCGGTTGAAACCTGAGGTTACCGTAAACATAACAGATAATCGTGCATTGCATTCACGGATTATTATTGATTACAAAGGAAAAATACGCAAGAGAGGTGGTTAAATGTTTTCATTTACAAACGAACAAAAAGTGTTCGACATCCATGGGATATCATTTGGTGGGCAACCAGGGATTCATCCAACTGTGCTTTTTGCCGGATTGTTTTTCAGAGGGGAACCGAACTTCGATGAGGCAAAAAGACGTCTTCTACTTGTCTCAGATATGAGTAACCGCACCGGCACACCCGTCATCCCTGACTTCTTCATTCGGAAGAAGGAGACTATCGCCCCTGTCCTGTCCTTTATTGAAAAGGAGATGCCACCGACACAACCGTTTTCTGTTGACATCATAGACCCGTTGATAAAAATCGAGGTCTTAGGTCAGCTTGCAGAGAGAAAACTTCTGAATCGGACGATTTATAATTCGATTCATATCGGTATCACACCACAAGAAACCGATGCATTACGGCAGCATACCCCTGAGATGGTGATCGTCGTTACGTTCAACCCGAAGGATGCCTCACCTGATGGAAAAATCGAGGTGCTTGAGAACGGCGCCCATCTGATTGACTGCGGTCTTCTTGAAACAGTTCGTTCGATTGGTGCAGAAAAACTATTGGTTGACACCGCCGCCCTTGCGCCTGGTGAGAACAGCGGAGCTGCCATTGCTGCCATCCCGGTGATAAAGGAAGAGTACGGTCTTCCTACCGGATGTGCAATCCATAATGTCGTGGAGAAATCAAAATGGCTTTATGAATTTCCCCTTGCGAGAAAAACTGTTGACGCAGCATCCAATAGCTCGATTCCTCTGTTTGGAGGGGATTTTGCGATTTTCGGTCCCATAGAAAACGCAGAACTAGTAATCCCGCTTATCGCATGGCAGGACATCCTTGTCTCTGAGTATACGGAGAATTATTTCGGCGTTAGCCCTGCGTTGTCGCATCCTCGGAGGAAACTGTTGAAATGAAACAGACGGTGAAAACTTGTGTCATTGGATCATATCCAATCCGCATTGACCCAGTCGGTTTGATGCATGATTATTTCGAAGGCATTGAGCCTTCGTGGGAACGATACATTGAACAAGCAGTCCATGACATGACCGCTGCAGGAATCAGTCTTGTCTCTGATGGACAGACTAGAGATCCTTTTATCCAGTTATTCACGCGACACTTACACGGATGTAGAATACGGCAGCGAACCGAGGTCATCGGACCTGTCGCCTATCATCATCCCATCACCGTCCCAGATCAGATATACGCAAAGCAATTACTCCCCCCTCCTGTTGGTCTTATCGGTGTTCTCACCGGTCCGTACACTCTAATGAGATCATCAGTCGATTCGTTCTACCATGATGAGAAACAACTGTGTTTTGATTTTGCGACTGCTTTACATAGCGAAGCAAAAAACCTGCAGAACCATGTTGATTTCATCAGCATCGATGAACCATGTTTCGCCAATGAGCTGCCTGAGTATGCAGCCGAAGCAATCAGAACGATCACCGCTGGGTTGTCATGTCCTACCCGCCTGCATGTCTGCGGCGATGTGTCTAATATCATCCCTGAGTTAGTTGAAATGCCAGTCGACATCCTCTCTCATGAGTTCAAAGCCTCCCCGTTTCTTTTCAAGGGTTTTGAGCAGTATTCAAGTACAAAAAAGATGTGCATTGGTTCTGTTCGATCTGATGATATCGTCGTTGAACCGGTTGATGAGATTGTAAGCCATGTTCAGAAGGCTTTAGATATATTCGGGGAGAACGTCGTTCAGATTGCCCCTGATTGCGGGCAGCGATTGCTCCCGCGGCAGATGGCGTTTCGTAAATTACAGCACCTTGCTTTAGCAGGAGGTCGTATCAATGGTGGATAGAGAGGTTCCTTTGATAAAGGCAAAGAAAACATCAGAAAAAGATGTGATTCTTGACCCAAGCGGGTTTTTTGTCATCGAAGTCGACGCCAAACAGATTTATGTTGAATACTATTCAAATGTCTATAAAGACAAGCGGATTGTATCCGGGCGTCTGGAGAAGGTCTTTGTTGGGACCAACGCTGATGCGCTGTCTGATTCGATTGCGCAGCACGTGACTACCCTGCGCCCCGAGCATTACCTGTATCTTGGCCGGGAGCTGCAGAAGGCACACATTGCGTTTGAACAAAAGAAGAAGTACGTACAGGGCGGGTGTTAACCTCTTAGGAGTTTTTCCTCATAACGGGTGATGTTCTTTTTCCGGTGAATGCGCTGTACTTTTTTCTTAAGGCTCGCCATGTCTCGTTTGTCTATTTTTGGTTTCGTATGAAAGTATTTTTTATCCCGAGGAGGTTGATAGGCAGATCTCATCTCACATTCGCTCCTATTACATAGTATACGAAGCGTGGTAATGCATAAAAAGAAGAAGCAAGGTGGTTTATTTCCGTTTCTCTAGGCAGCCCTCGTGGAGGAGGTGGAACTCTGTTTTTCCGTTCTGCCATTTTTTTACCACGTTTTTAAGCATGACGTTCTCGCCGATTGGAAATGATTGGATCTCTTTAACGTGACAGTCCCATAAAACAACTTCTTTTTTGACGTTCCGTTCCTTTATCGTGATGGTGGTGACAAAACCAATGTCTCCGTCGTCTTTGAAGAAGGTCTTAGTCGCCTCTTTCTGCACCAGCGTTCCGCTGATGTCCTCGCCGTTGCGATGTTGCTTCTGCACAGAACCATCTGGTGGTTCGACCTCCAGCAGACCCCAGCGACCGAGGTTGATTTCTATCCCGCCGGTATACCCTGGTTTGGTGTACCCGTTGATGACCTTCAGGCATGTCCCTACTTGGATCTCCTTGTTTTTTATGGTGTCGATATCCCCGTTCCACAGCACAAGCCTGCAGGTGCCACTGTCATCTGCGATCTCAAGGTTGATGACCCTGCCGGGAGTCCCGTTTTTCCTTTTGAAGGTTTTTTTTTCTGAGATACTGA
>MUGE01000154.1:0-4127 GCA_002900545.1 Thermoplasmata archaeon M11B2D
GTCGGCATCGGCATCACCGTCATCATCACCGTCATCATCACCGTCGGCATCGGCATCACCGTCATCATCGCCGTCGGCATCGGCATCACCGTCATCATCACCGTCATCATCACCGTCGGCATCGGCATCACCGTCGGAATCATCACCGTCGCCGTTTGAACCAGACTTACCGGCGTTTTCTTCTTCGTTGTTTTCTTCTTCGTTGTTTTCTTCTTCGTTGTTTTTGTTTTCTTCTTCATACAACTCATTAACCGCACGAGCAGCGAAAATAACATCGTCGAAGGTTTCAGCATCATCCACCAATTTCTTGACAACCAGTTCCTTGTCGCTAAACGGAACAAGAAACATCGCGCCGAGTTTGGCGCTCAGGTTAATTCGGTCGGGAAACGACAATGACCCAACATCAATATTATTTTCTCGCAACCCGAAGAAATCCGCATCTTCGTGAATTTCGGTGTATGCCTTATTAAAAATCCGCGCCAACCCAGCGTATCTACGCTTTATCAATCGCTCAATCCGCGCATCCTCAACGATATTCACAATGGCATGTGGAATGTCTTTTCGGGCATTAATGTCCGCATCGGTTTCTATCGGAGTGAACAGGGCATGGCCAACTTCGTGGCCAATAAACATGTCGGTCACATTGCGCGAAAACAAACCCTCTTTGAAAATCGGAAGGGTCAGGATTCGATTGCGAGTGTCAAAAGTGGCGGTTTTGACATTTGAATGCACAACGGAAATGTCTTCCGTCGCGAGCAGTTTTGCTAACAGGTCAATATTCACATTACTCATTACAAATACCTTACTCATTCACAATCAACATGGATATTGTCGCCGATACGAAACAAAAAAGCAATACCCAAATCAACAAAAAATGCTAATAAAATCAACAACTTACATATAGTAAATCAAAATTTACTATTTTTTTAATGGTCGGGGAATGCGCAAACCGACCAACCCAACAACATAAACATACAGCATATCATAGGTTTTAACAAAAAACCACTGTATACATATACAGCAAAAACACCAATTCCAATACACATAAATATTAGGTACCAAAAAAAGGATGTCGCAATGCAAACTGAATTAAAAATTGTCACTGCCATAGAAAACAGAGAATTTCATTCTATTGAAAAAATGTTTTCTGCAATGATATGCGAAAAAATATCAGACCTGCTTGAATCACTGGATGTATATACCCCGTATACAAACGCGCGCGCAAGTGAATGTGCAGTTGATTTTTCCGAAACACAAACCATTGCCGAAATGTTGTATTTGACACAAGAAGAAATTGTATTAACAGAACAAACAGACTTGACCGAAGGGGTTCTCGATAACGCCAAAGATTTTTTGGAAAAACTTGGAATAACTGCACACAAAGGCAAGGGGTTAATACAATATCTGAAAATAGCAACACCAAACATCGCAAAAATGTTTATTGCTGCAATCAAAGGCGACAAGGAACAGGTTCGCTCAATCGCAAAACAAGTACGCAAAGAAGATGTTATTGATTTTTTGCTAAAACTCGACCAAGCAACAGCACACATCATCACTGGCCCAATACATGTCATTGACGCAATTACTGGCTGGGAATTATGGGCAAACATTCACAAACAAACAGCACAATCAAAAGGCCAATTGGTCAAAACGCTAGGAGACGCGGTTTCTTTTTTGAAACAAAAAGTTGACTCAGTATTTGGTTCGTCGCCAAAGAAACAAAAGTTACACCAAAACATAGCGTCAATCGAAAAAGAGATAACACCAGAATACGAAAACATTTAACCGCTCTGGTGTTTCTGCTTTTCCGCCCTTTCCTTGGCTAGAATTGCGTCATATTCTTCTTCCGTGTATACCTTATGTCCGCAATTCTCAATAAGGTGTTTTGCCCACGCACCAAACATGGACGAATCGGAATATACACGACCAGTCAAATCCAATTCCTCAACCACCTCACCATCATCCAACAAAGTAAACACGAAAGTCCTGCCGGTCATTTTGGAATAGAACAGGCCGATTTTATTTGGTTCCCATTTCCCAAGCCTAGCGACCTTGTTTCGTCCTGGCCACACAGGCTCACCAACTTTACAATCCCTGTCAATGTCTTGGGTACCAACCAGCTTGGCATTGTCGCTATTGGCTGGCTTTATGAATACAGAATCTTGGTTCCATTTATACCCAAGATGGGTTAGTTTTTTTTGTAGTTTGGAACCATCCGCGTCTTCAACATCACCAACAACAATAAAAACCTCTTCGCGCTTTTTCTTTTCGCCATCATCGCCAGTTTCCGGATAATAGCCATGCGCTCGGATAAACCCATACCCAGCAGCGCGCAATTCTTTTGCAAGAACCCGATTCCGCTCACGGTTTTTTTCCCGCGTGTTACAACGACGGAATGCAGTAATAATACCAATCGGACGCTCTTGGAAATGCTGAAATAATCGAGAAAATGACGCTTCCAAAAGAGCACCAAACTCTTCTGCCAACTCTTGTGGTGTATTTTTTACTTCCCGCAATGTTCTCATATGAACCTCCAACCCATATCACTATTTATCAACAAAAAAGCCCAGTCCAAATCACTGAACTGGGCTTCATGTGCCAAAATCAGCGATTACGCAGCAATACGATAACGCTTCATTCGAATACCAGAAGTGGCATCCCACTCATCAACAATCTTCACGCCTTGTTTCTTCAAGTTGCGGATTGCAGAATTCAGGTCGTTCACTTCCAACTTGTCTTCAGCTTCGTGTTTGGTCAAACCACACTTACGAATGCTCAGATAAGCTTCGACGCGCTTCGTTTCGGTTTCGAGATTTCGCATTTCTGCTAGGGTACGATGTTTCATTTCAATTTCCTCATGAGTTAAACATAATCATGACAAACATTTCAATTCTGGTTGCGGAGGGTGGATTCGAACCACCGGCCTTTTGGTTATGAGCCAACTATTCTGACCACTGAACTACCCCGCAAAATCACACCATAAACGCAAGACAAATCAACGCAACGGAACCAACAAATATTCCGATTACATGATACAAATCGGAACGAGCATAGCTGTCAAGATTGTTATATCTGACAATTGTTCGCAACGATTTGTATTTGACTGTTCTGAAAAAACCATTCATTTCCACTCAATACTATTACTACTGTTACAACAAATTGGTCGGGGTGGAGAGATTCGAACTCCCGACATCTTACTCCCAAAGCAAGCGCACTGGCCAGACTGTGCTACACCCCGAAAACTGGCAACCCCGATTGGATTCGAACCAATAACACACGACTTCAAAGGCCGATGCTCTAGCCAGTTGAGCTACGGGGCTATTCATTTGGCCAGCCGGGTAGGACTCGAACCTACAACATGCGGTTTTGGAGACCGCCGCTCTACCATTGGAGCTACCGACTGGAGTTGTGGGGTAGGTAGTCGGATTCGAACCGACAATGGCCGGAGTCACATTCCGGATTTTTCGCCAATTAAAATATACCTACCACAATATTATTTAGTTGGTGCCCCAGTCAGGAATCGAACCTGCTTCCAGTGCTTACAAGGCACTGCTTCATCCAACTAAAAGTTTCTAGGGCAAATATTCGGCTGGTGACTGTCGGTACTATTCAGTAATCCAGTTTTCCAATCACCATGCGAATATTTGGTTTGGGCTGAGATTACACCCTCACTTGAAGAAACTTTCGACTCCGTACCAACTGGTTGCTGCCAGTGTTAAAGTCTTATCCAGATACCCAGCTTTCGCCCAAATATCTATTTCTCCATGACTGCCTTTTTTGAAGAGTGGCGGTTCTCTTGTCGTGCCAGACTTCTCAAAGTTTCGTTTACCGTCAGCCTTGCGGGCTACAAACCGTGCTTCGGTTCCGTGCAACTACACCTTAAAAATCCGCAGCCTTGCGAGCCTTGGACTTCCCGCGTTCGCTTGCGCGCACGGGCTTAAGTCATTTTCATCTGACACCGGAAGCGTCTTTGCTTTTGTAAACAATAGATGGAATCGAACCACCAATCGTCAGCTTAGAAGGCTGATGCCGTACCATTCGGCTATATCGTATCAACTAGGACGCGCGCTTCCGGTTGCTTCATGGTCTTTTGAACCACAAAATACAACGCGCCCCCTGTATTTTCT
>MUGE01000155.1:0-4115 GCA_002900545.1 Thermoplasmata archaeon M11B2D
CTCATTTATCGGATAAAAACTAGAGGATAAGAACATCAGCGGCATGATAATAAGACTCATAATAGATTGAAATCCTTCAAAATCACGCATTTTTGATGCAAGAATCAAACCAAATCCTACCGCGGTAAAAGACAATAAAACCATGATAAGAATCGTAAGCAAAAAACCTAGTACGCCTGCAACCTGCACACCTAGGGCAATCGCGATAATCATAATGATAAACCCTTGAATCAAGGCGACCGTCGCCCCACCAAACGTCCTTCCAATGACAATTGAAAGTCGACTCACCGGTGCAACAAGCACCTCCTGTAAAAATCCGGATTGCCGATCCCAAAGCACGGACACACCCGTAAACATCGAGGAAAATAAAATCGCCATAGCGATAATCCCGGGCGCAAGAAACGTAATGTAGGAACCCTGCATTCCTGGAAACACCGCGATATTTAAACCAAATCCAAGGATGAAGAGAAAAAACAACGGCTGAACGATGGTCGTCACCACCCTGCTTTTTGTACGGAGAAACCGTTTCATCTGACGAAGCCAAAGGATATAGATAGCTTGGAAATCCTTTTGATTCATCATTTCCGCCGCCTTTGATGAAAGCCAGGTGGTTTTGTTCTATTCATAGAAGTCTCTGTCTGCTCGCGAATACGACGACCCGTATAATATAGAAATACATCATCAAGGGTCGGTTTTCTGACATCAATAGAAGAAATTGATACGTTAATCCCTCGTGCGATATCAAAAATTACCGGGATTTTCTCTTCGCCCCGCTCGACGCCAAGAGTAAGGAAAGAACCATAGGGTGTTATCTTACCGATCCAAGACTCCTGTGATAACCGTTGGCCTAATGCGGAACTGTCAGAACAGGCCAATGTAATAACATCGTTTCCAACAGATTTTTTCAACACATCAACGGAGTTTATCACCATGATTTTCCCATGGTCGATTATCCCGATATGATCACAGAGGAAGTCAGCTTCATCCATATAATGGGTTGTCAAAAAAATCGTGGTGTTTTCATTCTTGTTCAACTGTTTGATATACTCCCAAATCGCTCGTCTTGTCTGCGCATCCAAGCCTAATGTTGGTTCATCTAAAAACAATACCTGTGGCGAATGCATCAGTCCGCGGGCAATTTCAAGCCTTCGTTTCATACCACCAGAAAAGTTTTTCACCAAAACATCCTTTTTATCAAGTAAATCTACAAGAGTTAACACCTCAATAATCCGTTTTTTTCTTGTCTCTGCTGACAACCCGTACATCCGCGCATGGAAATCGAGGTTTTCTCTGCAGGAAAGCTCTGTATCTAATGCAGGTTCCTGAAAAACGACTCCGATGTTTTCCCGCACTTGTGAGCGCTGTTTTAACACATCAAACCCTGCAATCGAAGCAGAACCTCCTGTTGGGTACAGCAAGGTCGTAAGCATTTTAATCGTTGTTGTTTTTCCTGCTCCGTTTGGACCAAGAAACCCAAAAATCTCCCCTTCTTTCACAGAGAACGTAATGTGATCAACAGCAGTAAATCCATTGAATGTTTTCGTAAGATTGGTAGTGTCGATAATGTCCATACAGATACTTCGTTTACCTCTCCATTGAGAATGCCATGGTTCTTAAATAATTATCTTTTTCGTACAACAGCGAAATAATTGTCAGCAAACCGCTTTGAATGAATTTTCACACGTTCCATGCGTTGAATTTCAAAACCAGCCTGTTGTAATTCGTGGCGAAACTCGCGACTGCTATAGAGATGATAAAAACGGGGCACATTGAGGTGATGCTGTCGCCAGTGGATATCGATGTCTCCGAATGTACGTGTACGAACAAAGAATTGTGTGAGGAAATATGTATAAAACCTATCCTGCCATCGGGACCAAACGCTCACCAACGCAGTCCCCTGTGGTTTGAGTACACGCAGTATCTCCTTAAGCGCGGATCTACGATGGTCTTTTCCCTGGATGTTATGCAATGATGCAATAAATAACACTCCGTCCAGACTATCCGTTGCAAACGGCAGTTGGACCGCATCAGCATGAATCAACGACACATTCTTTAGGGACCTGCTCTGCAGTTTCTTTTGGACGATCCGTAGGAACCTCATCGAGATATCTACTCCAAAAACGGAGGAACAATGATCAGCACAAGGCAAAAGATGTCGACCGTTTCCACAGCCAACATCAGCCACCATATCCTTCCCCTGGAGTGAATCAATGAAATCAAGGCAATACCTCCATGGTCTTTGTCTTGTTACATCAAAGCTTTCTGCTATTGCATCCCAGGTTTCTTGCGCGATACAACGATACGCCGATGACATTCCTCTTCACCGAGATATAGTCTTACAACAAATAATCAGTGATAAGTTCAAAAGCAATAATCGGATGTTCAAGATGAAACGCTTGAATAGTTTTCGGATGGATCTCCCCAAAAACCCCAATCTCCGTTTCTTTTTTCATCACTGCAGCACAGCGTCCCTGGATGAATGCCCCTTGAGACGTTTCTTTTATCAATGGTTTCTGCTTACATTCCCGAAGCACAGTTTCCACAAGGGATTTACATTCAGTGAAGTTTGCTTTCGCATCGATTTCCAGCGCAGCGAGGTGGTATCGGTTCCTTGCCTGCTCATCAACCACAACTCCTATTTCAAAAATCCGCTGTGGTAATGGATGATGTCTGTTCTCACGGAGGAGTTTTAACAATGAGGGGAGCAGACTTACGCGTAACCCGCTGTATCCTTCGCCGATAGGGTTTTCAATTTCAACCATCGTTCTTTGTTCAAGCCCCATTCGTTCGAACTCATCCTCTTTATTGGAAATGACAAACGTAGTCACCTCGTTAAAACCGACACCAATCATAATACTGCGCAACACTTCAAGGAGATGTTGCTGTGGTAATGTCCGTCCAAAGGTAAGCGCTTTTGGGAAATCAGACGTGAAACGATCAAACCCATAGCCGACTGCGACGTCCTCAACAAGATCGACCTCATGAAGGATATCGGAACGCCACGCTGCAACATCCACCTGTATGATGCCATCACCTGCATCGACCACATCATGTCCCATTTTTTTCAAACATAGCATTATATCCTCTTTTGTGAACGTTGTACCAAGGATTCTATTGACAAACGCGGTAGATACTTGTTTCTTTAACGGTGTAAAATCAGGGCATAGTATGTTTTTTCCTTCATCGTGTACGGTTGTCTGGTAGAGGTTTCCACCTCGTTCTGCAAGAGCGGTTGTAACGATGTTGAGCGCATAGTTAATCGCTTTTTTATCTGTCCCAGTGACATCGATAAATATCTCTGTCGTGTGAGAGGTCACCTCAGTTAAACTGCCGTTTATGATAGGTGGGAACGAAAGCACGTTATTATGCGCATCGACAATCAACGGGTATCTATCAAACCCCTCGAGCAAATGCGCGTAATCAACTCCTTTCTCATGCTTTTTTAAAATCTCACAAAGCGTCATGGGCTCGTCTTTTGCCAGTGGCACAAACGATACAGAATCCGGGTCTACCGCCTTATACACAAATGGGGGGCGTACAGGTTCAGCGTTATGGACGCCGATAGCGACTTTCTTTCTGTTTCTCCCTAATCCGACATGGAGTTTCTCTTGCAACCCCATAAGGGAGATGATTAGTTCATTACTCATTGTTACATTTTTAACTAACGCGGTGGTGACGAATGGACGTATTTTTTTCACGGAAGGATCAACATGAACGGTGACATTTGACGGCGCAATATCATAGGTCTGTAAGCCTGTTTTTAGTTCGAAAAATGCCCGTGATGCACGAGCGATGCCCTCTACAGAGGTAAGATCTGGTCTATTCGGGAAAAACTCTATGTTGATCTCCTCGTCTGTGGCATGACTGAAATCCCCACCGATCATCGGAAGTTTTTCGATAAGTGTCTCTTTTGGAATCGTATGTCCTAGTAATTGGCTGAAGTCCTGGTATTTAAAGGTGACAAGTGGCATAATGGCAAGGAAATAGAATGCAGGTATATTTGATTTTGGTGGTCTTTGGTGAAATTGGTAAAAAACAGATATAATTTATAAAACTTTATATACATAGTTAGGTTGTATTTTTGAAGAAATGGCAAAGACCCTGATTCTTAACAT
>MUGE01000156.1:0-4103 GCA_002900545.1 Thermoplasmata archaeon M11B2D
ATCATTAGTTTCGCCAGGTCATCAGGATAATCACCAGCGTAGATGATTTCCGTTACTCCTGCGTTAATCAACATCTTCACACAGACGACACAAGGAGTGTTTGTACAATAGAGGACAGACCCTTTAATAGAGATGCCAAATACCGCTGCCTGAATGATTGCGTTTTGTTCCGCATGTAAACCTCGACACAGCTCATGTCGTTCCCCTGAAGGTATGTTCTGATCAGCTCGGATGCACCCAGTTTCAGCACAATGTTTCAGCCCCTTAGGCGCCCCGTTATATCCCGTGCTTAAGATATGTTTTTCCTTTACGAGAATGGCACCAACCTTCCGGCGTAAACACGTACTTCGCTTTGCAACAACATGAGCCATTTCCATAAAATATTCATCGTAGGACGGTCTTGTTTCCATGAAAATCCAAACGATGAATAAACGCCATGCTTAATAAAATTGTGATACCAAAACAGAAATGACAAAGGAAGATGAAAGCTAGATGAATAAACACTGTAAACACGAGCAGAAAAATTTGAGCGTTAAATCATTGGATATGTTTTTAAACAAGAAATTGATACAATTCCTACAGTTTCAGGTACGGCAGCGTATATGAAAAAACAATCCAAACCAGGGTTTTTTAATAAAATTAAAACATGGCTACGTGACTATAGCGTCACGATTGGCACTATCTTCATCTGCGTCTTTATTCTCTGTGTCATGTGGATTTTAAACAAAATACTTTAGAAAAAAACTGAATTACTCTGTTTATGGTACAATGGGTTTATATGACTATGTTTTTAATAGAGGACAACGGACTGTACAATGGTAATGTTACCTGCTCTGCGAATCATGTCGTCGTAGCCCAAAGAATATCTGTTCCCCAAGCAAAGCACGGACAACAGTAGTAAGAACGGAGAAACCAAGAATGATACCCCAAACCACCGGATTGAAGATCGGGGCAGTAGTAAAAAGGGTGTTTAATCCAGGTAAATAAATAATCGCAAGTATCATAAGAAAGGTTATCACAAAAAAAGATTTCAGTAACATATTGCGTCGTTTGAACTTCTCGACGATATTTCCTTCCCTTAGGATGAATACATAAATCTGCGGGGAAAGCAATGTTATGGCAAACGAAACTGTACCTGCCATCAACTTTGCTTGTGGTTCTGTGGTCCCCTGACCTATAAGATAATGAAACGAGAGGATGTACCCCAGAGCAATAGACAACCCAAAAATGATCCCGTCAAGAATCATGATAAATCGCTGCTTTTTTGAAATAATCGGCTCAGACATCTTCGACGGATTCCGTTTCATGATATCCTTATCAGCCGAGTCTGTGCTGACTCCAATACTAGGGAATGATTCCATGATAACATTTGACCAAAGCAACTGTAACGGCATGAGAGGCACCGGATACCCAAAAAGAGGTGTGATCAGAATACCGATAACCTTGCCGATATTGTTTGTAATAAGGTACCTGATGAGCTTCTTTAGGTTCTGATATACTCGTCTGCCTTCTTCAACAGCCTTTACGATGACAGAGAAGTTATCATCCGTAAGGATGATATTTGCTGCTTCCTGAGACACCTGCGTACCCGCCCTGCCCATTGCGATTCCGACATCTGCTTTCTTCAAGGCAGGGGCATCATTGACGCCATCTCCAGTCATAGCGACAATATGGTTTTTCGTTCGCAATGTATCGACAATCTTTAATTTATCAAGCGGTGCAACTCGAGAATACACCCGGAGCTGTTCGACGCGATTTTCGAATTCTTCATCGCTCATCTCCTCGAGGTCTTTTCCCTCAATGGCTTGGTCTATATCAGAAGCGATGCCAACACTCTCCGCGATTGAAAAGCCAGTTTTTTTACTATCACCAGTGATCATTACGACCGTGATGTTTGCCTCTTTTGTTTCCTGAATCATCTGTTTAACTTCGTCTTTCGGCGGATCATAAATAGCGGCGGTCGCAAGAAACATAAAGCCTGTGATATTGCCTACATCAATTTTCTCCAGATCATGCACATTTGATTTTTTTACAAAACCAATTAGTCTGAATCCTTTTTCAGAACGTGTACAAAGTTCCTTTATGATATACTGTCGGTGATGATCATCTAGTGATTTAACAGTCCCATCGACATAGTAGGAATCGCAGAAAGTAAGGATCTTCTCCGGAGCGCCTTTAATGTATATGTCCTTTTTCCCCGAACTGTCTTGTGTAAGAATCGCTGAGAACATACGTTCAGAGGAAAACGGAACACTGTCAATAATCTTGTATGAATCGAACTGGTTTGGCTTAAAACCATTTAAAATCGAGACTTTTATCAATGCAATCTCCGTAGGGTCCCCTACTTCCTTAACGATGATTCCCTCCTGTTCGACAACCTGGGCGGTGGAGCATTTAACGGATGTTAAAAAAAGATCATGCAGAAGAGATGATCTTCCTTCTGCAATCATCTTGAACACCTCAGTCATCACAAAGAATTTATTACCGATGAAGAATTCCTTCACAGTCATGTCATGCTTTGTAATCGTTCCTGTTTTATCAGTACAGATATAATCGACATTCCCTAGGGTTTCTACAGATGAGAGTTGTTTGATGATTACTGAGTTTTTAGCAAGTCGCTCCATCGCAAGTGAAAGTGCAATGGTCATAGACGCCGGCAATCCCTCAGGGAACACCGCGACTAATATGCTAATGGCAAGTAAAATAGAAAAACCAATATCATCACCACGTAAAAAACCCATGGCTAACACTAAAACAAGGGAGACGATCGCCAGGCCAACAAGAGCCTTGATCTCGCGGTCCATTTTCTTCTGAAGCGGTGTCCGCTCGTCCTCTGTTGCTTGAATGTTGGCTGCTATTTTTCCAATCTCCGTGGCATTTCCTGTTTTCACCACAAGTGCCTTCGCATGACCATTCAGTACTTTACTGCCAGCAAAGATGATATTTTTCATCTCGTAGAGTTTCAGGTTTTCTTCAGGGATTGGTTGGTTGCTTTTCAGGATTGGTTCACTTTCACCGGTGAGATGTGCTTCGTCAACAAGAAGATCTGTTACATCAATGATGCGTGCATCGCTAGGGATGATGTCCCCAGATTCAACGACAATCACATCCCCTGGAACTAAAAATTTTGAAGCGATGACATCTATATTCCCATTTCGGACGACCTTACATTGGGGGGAGAGAATTTTCTTTAGCTCTTCTGCAGCTTTTTCTGCTTTACCTTCTTGAATCAAACTAATGATGGTGTTTATAATAACAACCGCAACAATTGCTATGGCCTCAAGGGCGTCTTTGATGATAAAAAATGAAAGAAGAGCTGCTATGATAAGGATAAGAGCCATTGGTTCAATGAGCGCTTCAATTATTTTCCTAAGCAAGGTTTTCTTTTTTGCTTTTGCGAATTCATTTGTTCCATACGTGTGCAGTCGTTCTTCAGCAATCTTTTCAGAAAGCCCTTGGGGTGACGTCTGAAAAATCATGAATAATTCTTCGTTTGTTTGCGAAGAGAACTTTCCTGAGACATCGATTTTTTCAGGCGTCATTGCTTTCTGCCTTCAATCGTCCACCTGAAACCATTTCGTGTTATATTTAGTTTTCATTTCTATTGAAAAAAACAGGTGAAATCATATGATATAAACCATACATTATTAAAGAGTCGGTGGATAAAGATTTTCGAAAAAAAGAGAACTGGCGGGAGTGTATGAAAAAAATTGGGATTTTAACGGGCGGTGGGGATTGCCGAGGGCATAATGCAGTGATACGCGCCGTTGTAAAGAAATCTTTGAAAAATACATGGGAAGTCATTGGCATTATTGATGGATGGAAGGGACTCATTGAGGGGACAGTCATGCAGCTTACCGACCAAGACGTTTCTGGTATCCTACCAAAAGGCGGTACGATTCTTGGTACATCCCGGACTAGCCCGTTTAAAGAACCAAAAAACGTCGATAAACTATTGGCTAATGTTAAAAAATTCAAACTTGACGCGCTTATTGCGATTGGCGGGGAAGATACATTAGGTGTCGCCTTAAATTTACATAAGATAGGGGTCCCTGTAGGTGGTGTTCCGAAGACCATTGATAATGATATTTCAGGGACCGATT